>DASXUT010000108.1 GCA_036504675.1 Bacillota bacterium
GGGTTGGCCTCAGCCTCGTCGAGCGTCCAGATCTGCCCGTTGGCCGCCTGGCACTCCGCGTCGTAATCGCCGTCAAAGACCTCCACCTCGTCGACCACGCCCGAATCGCGGTACCCGTCGATGGCCCCACGGTTGTAAGCCGTGCCGGATTCCGTCCTGGCGATGGTCGTTGCCCGCGAGGCCGAGAACGCGTGGCTCGATCGCAACTCCTCCGCCAGGTCGACCGCCGAGAGGCTCTCGGCTAGTCCGCGCTCGACCTCGTCCCGGATAGCCTGACGGGTGGTCTCGGTGATCGCCCACCGCCGGTCGGGGTTGTCGATGACCGTCCCGTCGGCCAGGACCCTCTTCCCAACGAGCTCGGCTGCCCGGGCCCGGGCGTACTCCTCGGCCGCCTCGGACCTGAGGTCGAACGTGCCCTGGAGCTTCAGGACCCCGAGGGCCGACTTGCCCCCCAGGGCGTGGAGTTTCTCAAGGTGTTTCTGCAGGATCGGCATCGCCCCGGTCACCCACCGGCTCCAGTTATAGGAGCCGACGGCCGCTTGGGCCGACTCGGCCGCGGCAACATGATCGGCGAGACGATCTCCCTCCTCGGCGAGGAAGCCCGCCAAGTCCTTGGCCAGGGCCCGCCGGAGCTTGATCAGGTCACGGGGCCGCGGCATGTCCTGGCGCCTGACGGCCGCCTTGGTGAACACGTCTCGGACGTCGGCCACGGTCGCAGCCCCGGCCAGGTCGGCCATGATGGCCGCCTTAACCCCGTCGGGGATTATCGCCGACGCGAACTCGCAGGCCGCCTTGCGTCCATCACGCAGGCGGCCCAGTGATTTGCGTTCCCATTTCTTCAGCTCGCCAGCCAGGGCCGCCTTGACAACCTCGACCGGCGGCTCTGCCTTGTCGCCCTTCTCGGGCTTGGGCTCTTCGGCCGGCTCGTCGTCGGCTTTCGGCTCGGGGCCTTTGGGTTTGCCTCCCGGCTCCTGGCCACCAGGTTGCAGCGCCCCGGGGAAGGCCGGCGGCAGAGTTGGCTCCGGACGCCCCTCCTCCTGGCCGGCCAAAAGGTCGGGCAGAAAGTACAGCGTGGCGCCGGCGAGGACCATCGGAGTATCCACTCCGACCGGCTCGTTGCCGTGCTCCATGAGGATTTGGTCGAGTGTGGCCTGGCCCGAGAAGAGTCGTGCCGTGTCCGTCTCGACCTGTTCCTTCTCGTCCTCCTCGGCCAGGCTCGTCCAGTTGAACTCCAGCTCGGGATGGCCGAACCAGTTGGCGATGATGTCGTTGAAGATTTCGGCCAGCCACTTGGCCGTGGGCCGCAGGCTCTTCCGCTTGGTGACCGCTTCCTGGTGCTCGCCGAACCCAGCCCCACCGAGACCGGACTTCGGATAAAACCCGATCTCCATCGGCTGGACATCCATGAGCCCGCAGGTCTTCTCGATCAGGTGCCGGGCGAAGGTATCGTCGAAGTTGAACGGCTTGACCGGGATATAGGTACTGCCATTGGGAATCAGGTGAAACTGACGCAGGGCCTTCGGGTTGCCGGCCAATTCGGCGTTGATGTACTCGTTGAACTCCCGGATCTGCTCTAGCGTCCACCCCTCGGGCGAAGTGAAGAACCCCTCAGGCATCGACCCGTCGGTGAAGTAGGCCGTGGTCCAGAGCTGGAACCTCAGCGCCTCATTGACGTGGACGAGGACCTGTTCGATGTGGGAAAAGCCGTAGGGCGTCGTGTTCCGCCTCGTCCGGGGTCGGTAATAGAGTTCGTCCGCGGTGAACTCGGTGACGGGTCGGCCGTGGATGTACTGGTTGTAAGCCGGCAGCGGGGGAATTGGGACACGGCCGTCGAGGCCGAGGAGTGGCTTGATCGTCGAACCGTCGATCCGCTCCAGGGAGAGCAGCTCGCCGTTCATCTTGCGACGGGGGTAGATTGTCATCCAGTCACCGACGAAGTGGTCCTCGAGGAGGGCCGACACCCAGTCCGAGAACGCGGTCAGGCCCCGGCGGATCCATTTGCCGTCGACCTTGGCCATGTAGGCCTCGGGGGACTCAATGAAGGCCTTGATACCAGCGATCTGGTCGGCGTGCTCATCCCGAACCTGCTGGCTCTTCCGCCGGTTCTTCTCCTTGGGGACAACGTCCCATTCGAGGGAGGCGATCTCGTTCTTCCGAATCTCGATGCACCGGCGGAGAAGGTCGTAGCTATCCGCCAGGGTCCGCAGCATCTGGGCGTCGACCCGGCCCTCGCCGGCCGTCCCTGGGATGTTCCAGCCCGCCCGATACTGATACTGCCGTGGTTCGCCGCCGAGGGGGTAGGGCTGCGGAGCGGCGCCCGGGCCGAGCTGCGCACCGGGGTCGCCCTGGGGGCTCAGAGCGTACTCCTCGGCCATGGTGACAGGCTGGCCACCGCGGGCTGCCTTCACGACGGCGGTTGCCCGCCGGCCGATCTCATCCCACCACGCCATCCTTCACCGCTCCTCCCTGGGTCTCGCGTTGCTGTTTGTAGAAGTCGAGCAAGGCCGGCCGACCCGGCCGCCGCCGCTGTCTTATCTCGAGCATGATGCCTGCCGCTATGACCCGGTCGTCCTTCGCCCCGCCGGGCTTGCCCTTGCCGGTGGCCTCGGCCTTGCCCTTGGCGTTCCAGGCGAAGGTCATCATCTCGCCCAAGAGCCCCGAACCATGGATCTTCCACCAGCCGTCCCGGACGGCTTCCTGGAGGGCCGTGATCATGAGCGGCCTGGTCTGAGCCGTCGTCGGCCAGCCGGGCCGCTCTACGTTTGTCCCCGCCTTGTCATCCCAGTCGTCGTGGAAGTACAGGTTCGGGTATTTCGTGTAGTTGACCAGGGTGTTCAGCACCGAGTGGCCGTGGTTATTGCGCTCCACCCCGAGGAGGGCGTTATTGAACCAGCGGCCCAGTCCGTCGAGCTTGCGGGCGAAGAGGTCGTCGTCGAAGTGGCCGTGGATCTCGGCCGCCTGCTCCCCGGTCTCGTGGTCACAGACCTCGCCAGCGGAGTAGTCGCCCTCGGGCAGCCCCTCAGCGACATCGGCGCCGAGGTCATAATCGTGACCTTCGTCCGGGGCGATGAAGACCTCGACCTCACCGTTCGGATCCGGCTTGACCCGCCAAGGCCCTGAAGGGTTGTCCGGGCTTGGCTCGACAGTGAACCTCTCCCCTGGTTTGCAGTTATGCCGCATGGTCTGGAGCTTGATCACGTTGAACACCGGCCGGCCGGAGGTGATGAACGACTCGTCGAGGTTCGACGGGTACTCTTGGTGGAAGATGGCGAGGTCGCCGCCGCAGAGGTTCTCGATCGCCCAGCGGCGCCAGATGAGCTGCTCGTCCTCAAGGTTGTAAGCGTTGTTGAGAGCCTGCTCCTCCTCATCAAGGACGAGGCGGCCCTGGCCCAGGAACTCGGCCCCGTCCTCCCGGCCCATCCGGTACTCGGCCGCCTCGAACCACGGGAAGAAGAGGATGATCCACTCGCTCTCACCCTCCCTGGCCGCCATGACCGTCTCATACCAGTGGCCGCCGACCCCGTTCGCCGTCGACTCACCGACGACCATGGTCCCCGGCATGTTGGGGACGGCCTGCAAGAGGCCATCGATCAGGGTCTTCGGGTCGTTATAGAACGCCCACTCGGACAAGTGGACGTTATGCAGCGTCTTCGACCGGCCGATCTTGACGTTCCTGGCCGAGGCGACGCGGATCCGCGACCTGAGCCCGGGCTTCGACCGCCGTTCCCACTCGTGGGGGTTTTCGAACCACAGCTCGGCGCGGTTCGAATACCGCTTCATCGGCCTCAGCGCCAGGGGCAACTCGTCATAGAACAGCCTGGTCATCTCGAAGAGCTCCTGGGCGGGGTCATCTTCGTGGGCGATGATCAGGCTGTTGATGTTCTTGTGGGTCACCGTGTTCTGGAAGATCAGGCCCTCGGTGATGGTCGAGATCCCAAGCTGCCGGGCCTTCGGGACGAGGATCCGGACCGGCCGCCTCAGCTCTCTGATTTCAGCCACCTTGGTAAGGAGCTTCTGCTGCGCGACGTTGGGGAAGAGGGAGACGATCGGCGCGCCCGGTTGCTTTATCTTGATCTTGAGGAGCCGCGGGATGTAGTACCCCGGGTCGTCCTTCAGCCGGCGGAGGAGCTCCCTGTCCTTATCCGTCGCCGTCATCGAGCTTCTCCAGGGCCTCCTCGAGCGTCCCGCCGCCGGTCCCCTCGAGGGCGCCTGAGAACCGGAGCTTCGTGGCCACCGCATGTCGGATCTCCCTGGCCACGGCGAGCTTGTCCCCGAGGTCGAGATGGATCCTCTGGCCGTCCTTGTCGACCTTCTCACCCTCGTAGTGTTGGCGGAGATCCTCAATCAGGTGGTCCAGGAGCTCGAGGTCCTTGGGGATCGACTTCTTGATGTGTTCCTGGACGGCGGCCTTCGTGGCGTCTCGCCGCTCGGCCCGGACCTGCTTCAGCCAGCAGGCCACGCCCTTGTGGCTGACGTCGACCCCATCCTCGTCCTTGAGGATGCGGGCGATTTCGCGGCTCGACTTGGTCAGGCTGAGCTCCGTGACCTTGGCGCCAAGGCCATGCCGGTCTATCTTCGAGATGCTGGCCATCGGAACTCACCCCTCCCCCCGGCTTGTTACGTTACGGTGACCCCAAAGGTGTAACGGCGTAACAGACACTCCGCCCACCCCAGAAAAGTCCCCTCACCCTATGCCGTCCCCCCGCAGACAAAGCACAAAAGCCCAGCCAGAATGACCTAGCCGGGCTTCTTCTTGTCTGCACCCCCCTGCCCTACCCGACCTTCGTCTTGGCCCGGTCGAGAAAGACCTGGACTGACTGCCGGGTGATGCGGAGGGTCCGCGCGATCTCGCTCTTGTCGAGTCGTTCGACGTGATACATGAGATAGACCTCACGCTCTCGCCGGCTGAGTCTCTTTAGGTGCTGCATGGTCTCCTTGCTGACCGGGCTGGATGGCTGCCAGAGCGGCCGCCCCTTTTCGAGGACATTGTCCGAGGCCACCGTGACCCGAGGTTGAACTCGGACCTCGCCTGGGTACCCATGCCTCAGCCAGGCCAGGCCATAGGCCACGTCTCCGGCCATGCCACTCAAGAGCTTGAGGTCCTCGACCTCCTCGGTATGGTCCTCGTCGGGAGACATCTCGATGCGGCTTCGGGCCCTCGCGGTCGCCGTGACTACGCAGCGGAGGCTGTGTCGGTAGGAGTCTATGAGGTTCCGCTTCCAGTCCGGGATCCGTGGCATCCTGCCCCTCCGTCACTTGCGACGTTTGCGCGGCCACCGCGTGTGGGTCAGCTTCTCCGAGCTTGCCAGAGCCTCGGCGACCTCCCTCGCGTCGCACCCCGCGCAGGCCCTGGCCATGGCCCGGTCTATTTGACGTGCAATGTCTCGCCCGCCCGGTCTCGGCGGCGGGGACGGCGCTGGTGGATCCGGGACCGGGCCAGGGGCAGCCGCGGCGACTGAGGCTGGGAATGGATCCGCCTCGAGCGCCCGGGTCCCGGCGAGGGTCCGCAGCATATCGGCTCCGACGAAACCGACGAGGAGGCCGATGGCCAGGCCGGCGACCAGTCCCATGAGCACCACGCCCGCCCCCTCATGCGAAGAGTCGCTCCTGTTGCTCGTCAAGGCAGCGGATCACGACTTCGACCCGGGGCGGTTCGCCGTACCACTTGCCGGACTCGCCCGGGTCGACCACCTGGCTGTCGTCCCGCCAGATGATCTGGTTGAGCGAGTCCTCGACAGCCCAGAAGAGATTCTTCCAGTCGGGCTTCGTCGTCGGGCGGATGACGCCGGCAAGGGCGAGCTGCCGCTTCTTGGCTGAGAAGCTCTTCGGGACCATCCGGAACTCCTTGACCGTGAGGCTGATCGCTCCCTCCAGGAGGGCCGGCCGCCGGACCTGCAGGGCCTTTTCACGGATCAGGGTCTTATAGCCCCGGGACTTCTTCTGCTCATAGACCTTGGCATGCCCGTTGACCACGCAGGCACCTGTCCGCTGCTGGCCGACTGCCTGACCTTCGACCGTGAACCTGATCTCCCGGGCGTTCATGATGCGCTCGCCGGGACGTCGGCGACGTAGATGTCGACCTGGACGTCCCCATCCGTCTCCGAGAGCAAGGCGGTCAGGGGCTGGAGCTTCTTGTGCAGAGCGGCCGCCGGCATCCGCCGCTTGATCGAGAACTTCCAGGTCGAATCGGCGGGCCGGACGGGGACGGCTGGAGCGGGGCCCGGGGCCGGGACTGGGGCCGGTGGCGGGGCGGCCGGTTGAGACGGTGGCTGCTGGGCCACGCTCCTGGCCACCATGCCTCCGAGGGCCCGGCGGTTCACCGGCTCAGGCGCTGAGGCCTGCACAGTCACGGGCGGCTCGACCCCCATGATAGCCGCCATCGCGCCCTGGCGGGCCGCCGCGGCTCGTTTCTTCCCGGCCCCGCCGGACGGGTTACCCGGGATTCCGAGAAACCGGCGGACCTGGATCACGGTCATCTGGGCAACCTTGAATCGCGTGGAGACGTCCTTGAGCGGCAACCCCCGCTTGAGTGCGGCCTCCATCGTTTCCCCGTCCTTCGTCCTCTGGGCGTACTCGGCGAGCTTGTCCTCGGAGAGCTTGACCATGATCTCCCTCCTCGGGTCAGTTCTTCGACCGGACGGCCAGCTCGACCAGCCCGATGACCGGGACCAGCTTGGCCACCGGCTGGAGTTCGACCAGGGTGGCCCGGGCGGCCGGCCGGAGCTTGTCGAGGGCCACGTTCAGGGCGGCGCTCACGGTCGTGGCCGGCTGATCGGTGACGACGACGACCTTGGCGAGCATGAGGTTCATCCGGCGGCCTCCCCTCGGCACTGCCGCTTGTACTCGGGGTTGCGCCGGCAGTCGTTTCGGATGCCGCAGTCGCTGCACTTCAGGGGCTTGTCCTCGTCATCGGCCTGGCCGTCGACCGCGGCCTCCTGGGCGGCGGGCTCGACGTCGTTGGGGCAGTGGTCGCAGTCGTCCCGGTCGCAGGTGTCGCACTCGATCTTTTGCGGTCTCTCGGTGACGGCCGCTGCGGGGCCCTCGGCCTGATAGGAGTTGCACGTGCTCCGGACAGCGCAGGTCTTGCACTCCCGGCGCGGATCCCCGCACCCGTTGACCGCGGCCCGGGCGATCAGGTCAGCGTGAGACTCATGGGCCTCGGCTTTGGCCTCACGGCAGAGCCTGACGGACTCGGCACTGTTGCAGAGCGGGCGGGTCGGGCAGGTTTCGCATCCGAGGCCTTCTCGGTTCACTTGACCGGGAGGCTCTTTGGCCTGGTCGCTTGCGAGGCCCTCTGGGTCGGAGTCGGCCCGGCAGGCCTCGACGTCATCATCGTTCGCCTTCTTGTCTTCGTTCGGGACGCAGCTCACCGGCGACGCCGGCAGGCTATTCAGGAGGTCGTACCAGCGCGGTCTCAGCTCGCGGCGCATCATAACGGCATCCGAAGCCACGACGACCAGGACGCGACTCTTGCCGAGGGCCATGGCCACGCGCTGGATGAGGCTTCCGGAACCCGTCGCGCCCCTGTGTATCTCGGCGCAGTAATAGACGGGCGCCACCGGCGGGACATCGCTCACGGTCAGGCTCTCCAAGTTGACGGACCCGGCTTTGAACTCGAACATCGGATCCAGCTCAAATTCCGCGGACCGGCCCGAGCAAGAGCTGAAGGTGACTCCCTCCCCGACCAGTTCGACGTAGACGTGCTCCATGGTCGCCGGCATGTTCGAGGCCCCCAGCTTCGACCGCTCCTCGAAGTGCTTGAGCAGATCGTGGAGAGGCAGATAGCACTCCCGACGGAACTCGAAGTCGCCCCACTTGGCGAGATCGTCTTCAGCCGCCCAGGCGGCCTTTCCGAGTCGCTGAGCGAGACGGACATCGATGTTCTCGATCGGAGGCGCCGGCGGCACGTTCTTGGGCGGCCGCTCCGTATTGACCTTGGGCTTATCCTCCCTGGCCTTCTTGGCCTCAGCCTTCTTCTGCTCTTCTTCCTTGGCCTTGGCCGCCTCAGCCAAGGGCTTATAAGCGGCATCCTGTTTGCGCTTCCAGCACTCGGGGTTGATGCACCGGAGTTCGGCCTTGGGCCTTGTGTCCCATGGCCTGCCGGCTTCGACGACGTACGGGCACCGGCCCGATTTAGGATTCCGAAGGCACTCGGCGCCGGCATCGAAGCAGGCCTCGTAGGGCTTCCAGCCGAGGCTGACATCCCCCGGCTTAACACGGGCCAACGACTGTCCTTGGTGCCAGATGATATTGTCGACGACCTGCTGGGCGCCGGCCACCGAGACCTCACCGCCGGCCATCTTCTTCACGGCCTCGTCGAAGAGCGGCCCCGGCTTACCCCGCTCCGGCAGCAACTTGAGCAAGGCCATGCCATGGCCGGCCGTTATTTGACGTGCAATGATCTTGTCCTGGACGTCCTTCGGGAGCCGCAGGAGCCGGAGCCGGTTCGCCACCTGGCTCTGGCTGATCCCGATCCGCTTGGCCACCTGCTGCTGGGTCATCTTGCAGACCTCGACGAGTTGCCGGAACCCCTCGGCTTCCTCGATCGCCGAGACGTCCTCGCGCTGGAGGTTCTCGACGACCTGGCACTCGACGACCTCGGCCTCGGTCATTTCGGCCACCATGGCCGGGACCCCCTCGAGGCCGGCGGCCCGGGCGGCCCGAAGCCGGCGCTCGCCGGCGACCAGGCGGTACCGCCCGTCGTCCCGGGCAGCGACCAGGATGGGCTGCAGGACGCCGTGGGCCCGGATTGAGGCCTCAAGCTCGGCCATCTTCTCCGGGTCGAACGACTTGCGGACGTTCGAGACGACCTCGATCTCGTCAAGCCTGATGACCGACCTGGCCGTGGGCACCTCCGGCATCACGAACGGGTCGACGGGTGCCGGCTTGTCTTTGAGGGCCCTGAAGACCTCGAGCGGGTCTGCGGCTCGGGGCTTGTCTTCCTCAGGCATCATGCCGACCCACCCCCAGCGACGTCGCCGACAGCCGGCCTTGGGACGAGCCCCTTGATGCCCATGCCGCTGGCTGACTGCCACTTGTGGTCACGTTCCCGCCGCCGCGGCCGATCGGCCGGGACCTCGGGCGCCTCGGGAGGTTCGGGATCCGCCGGCGCCTCAGCCGGGGCGGCCGCCGCCGGCCCGGGCTCGACCGTCAAGGTCACGCCCTCCGCCTTGAGGTCCTCGATGACCTCGCCGATGGTCATTTGCGGGCCCCGGGCCCTCGACCAGTCGAAGTCGGGCGAGAGCAAATCAGGCAGGACCCGCTGGGTCGTCGCCCAATCGGCGCCGATGGCCGCGGCCACCTGGCCCCACTCCTCAACGTCATGCTTGGCCAGCGAGCCGTCAGAGGCGATGTGCTTCAGCTGGTGGTACACGAGCAGGATCCGCTGCTCCCTCGAGAAAGACTCGACGGCATCCTGGAAGATCTCGATGACATAGCTCTTGTTGGTCATCCACTGGATCAGCGGCGACAGCTTGCGGGTCGTGGCGTACTTGGTGACCTTCTTCTTTGGCCGGCTCAGGAGCTTGGCCAGGCTGACTCGCCGGGTCGAGACCGACTTCTTGGCCGTGTTCTCGACGAAGGCGATTGAACCGACCGGGGCATGGCGCAGCTCGGGCATCCTCTCGTACAGGGCCCGGGCGATGTCCTCGTAGAGCTCGGCTGGCTGGTAATCTGGCATCTCGGTCACTCCTCTCGGTTGATCATCCGCGGCGGGCCGGCCAGGCCGACCCCCGTTGCTGTCTCAGTTCTCTCCGGCGGATCATGAGCTCGTTGAGTCGTTTGAGCGTGTCCTCGAGGTAGAGCGGCTCCCAGATCGGGCGATCGGCCGCGAGTTCGAGGACGGCGTTGTCCACCTGTGTCAGGGTCAGCGAGTCGGCCATCACGGTCGCGTTCATTCGGTTGGCCTCTCTTCATACCACTTCTTGGGCTTCGGGTGGAGTCCGAAATCCGTCTGTCGAACCGACGGGGGCTCGGGGGTTCTGCCGTGGGTCTCAAGATTCGCGAAGGTCGCGTACTCGGGGAGCCACTTGAGCTTGATCGTCCCTGTGGGGCCGTTGCGGTGCTTGGCCACGATGATCTCGGCGATGCCCTTCTCGTCCGACTTCGGGTCGTAGTACTCGTCGCGGTAGATGAACAGCACGACATCGGCGTCCTGCTCAATGTTGCCCGATGATCTCAGGTCGGCCAGCCCTGGCCGGTGCTCCTTGAAGTCCCTATCGACCCGCCTGTTCAACTGGCTGAGGACCATGATCGGCACGTTGAGTTCGCGGGCGGTCTGCTTGAGGGTCCGAGTCATCCGGCCAATGAGGGTGTCAAGGTTGTCTCCTCGTTCGGGTTTGTCCGCCAGGAGGCCGAGGTAGTCGATGGCCACGAGGCCAAGGTCCGGGTGCCGCCCCTTCATCCGTCGGGCCCAGGCCCGCACGTCCGTGGTTGTCATTCCCCCGCGGTCGACGATGATCAAGGGCTTGAGGTCACCCAGGCGGGCGATGGCCTTGTTGATCTCGACCCAGTCGGCTTCGGTCAGGGTGCGGTTTCGGAGCATCGCCGTAGGGATCCGGGCCTCGGTCGCGAGCAGCATGTCCACCTGCTGATCGAGCGACATCTCCAGGCTGAAGAAGAGTGCCGGCTTCTTCGTGGCCACGTGGCGGATGATGGCCCGGGCCAGGGACGTCTTCCCCATCGACGGCCTGGCCGCCAGGACCACGAGGTCCCCCGGGTGGAGGCCGGACAGGACGACGTCGAGATCCAGGAATCCGGTCTTGAGTGCGTCGGTCTGCCTCTCCTCGTATGCCTGGAGCCGGTCCCCGATGACGTCTACAAGCCGGCGCGGTTCCTCGGTCAGGGCCTCGTCCTGGCTGAGCTTCAGGAGCTCCTGCTGAACGGTGTCAAGGTGGGAGTGAATATCGTCAGCTTCGGCCAACTTGGTCGGCCCACTCCGGTACACGGCCGAGAGACGTCTGGCGACACAGGTGTCTCGAACGAGCTTTGCATAGTCGGCCACGTTCGCGGTCGTGGGTACCGCGGCGGCCAGGGCGGTCAGGTAGGCAATGCCCCCGATCTCCTCAAGCTGGCCCCGCTTCGTGATCTCGTCGGTCAGGGTGATCAGGTCAACGGCGGACCCGCGATCCCTGACCTCGGTGATGGCCGAGAAGATTTCCCGGTGGACCTCGCGGTGGAAGTGATCGGGACGAAGAACCGCGGTCACCTGGTCGATGGCCCCCGCGTCGATGATCATGGAGCCGAGTACGGCTTGCTCAGCCTCGAGGTTTTGGATCTGCATCGATCGGCTCCCCCTGCTGCATCCACCGGCGTTTGGCCTCTTGGAGCTGGGTTTCATTCGGGCCGGGTGAGCGTTGGGCTTTCCGGTTCACTTGGGGTCCGGAACCCCCAGCCGCGGCGACCTCAGAGCTGGCGGCCAGTTGATTTATGCCGGGCAGGAAGTAGGCGAAGCCGTTGATCTCCTTGCCGGGATTCTTTGCCCTGACCTCGCGCATGTAGGCGATAATGCCCTCGGGGGGCATAACCTTCAAGGCCGCGACCACCGCTTGGTAGTCATTGTTGGATGTTTGGAGGTGGCTGCCCCTGACCTTGACAAACTCAGTCATGACCTCTCCGACCCCGGGCGGGTCCGGCGTGACCCTCACCCCTGGAGGAGTAGTAGTAATAATCTCTTTATCTACTTCTACTCTTAGGGCGTTACTGGGCGATACAGGGGCGTTACTAGGGCGCTTCCTCGCGTTACGGGAGCGTGTCACCCTCTCTTTAACCCTCTCTGGCTGGTCGGATGGCTTCTTCTTGTTTCGCTTTAGAAAGTTGATGAAGGTGATGTCGTATCCCGTTTTGGGGTCAGAATTGAAGGCGACAATGCGCAGTTTTTGGAGCGCTTCCAAGACATGTAACGCCTGTATCGCGTTACGCTTTTTGACCCCGCAGGCCCCGAGGAGAACCTCCTCGGGCATCCCCGAGATGACCCCGGGGGTCGACTCGCCGGCCGCCCGGCAGAGTAGCTTGAACCAGACCCGGAACTGTTTGTCGGTGAGGGTCTCGAGCTTCTCGTCATGACCGGCCTCGACCCACATCTTGAACCAGGGTAATGGCATGCTCTGGACCCCCTAAGTCTGGGACTCTTGGCAGAGGCCCCTAAAATGTCTGAGGGCCTCCGAAGCGCACCCTTGCGGGTCCTTCCAGATTTCCGAGCCGGTAAAGTGGAGGACGTGGTGTCCGGCCTCGAGAAGGTGGCGGTCCCGCTGCCGGTCGCGGGCGGCTTGCTCCTTGGTCCGTTCGTGGAAGTCGTGGCCGTCACACTCGATGGCCAGGCTGGGCCCCTTGCCGTCAGCGAAGGTCATCCAGAAGTCAACCCGATAGGTGCCGTGCTGCGTTTCCAGTTCCTTCTGAGAAACAATCATGGTGATCCTTGGGAACGATCCCACCAGGGCCGCGACCAGATAGATGCCCAACAGCATCTCGATTGGAGACTCACATTTGGATACGGCTTCCCCAAGCCTGAGCACGAGAGCTTTGGCCAGCTCGAGGACGGCGTCCCTGATCTTCTGGTCCGTCGTCCCCAAGAACTCCCAGATGCGGTCATCTTCCACCCCGGCTCCACCTCCCATCGTCTTGATCCTGGTCCCCTGGCGGCTCCCTGGCCCGGCTGATGGTCACCATGGCCACGACGGCCAGGGCCCCGAAGTAGATCACGAAGGCCAGGAACTTGAGCCCGACCATGGTCCCCACTCCCTCTCTTGGCAGGCTTGTCCAGTCCAGATGGGCGCAAAAAAGCACGGCCCTCTCAGGACTCAATCCATGCCCTGATAACCGTGGCCAGGCCGACCGGGACCAGTATGAGGCTCGCGAGGACCGCCCAGAAGATGTCACCGACGGGCAGGAGGCCATCGAGAGCCTTCGCCCCAAACTGGGCGCCGACCAACGCGGTCACCGCACCGCAGATGAACGTGGTTGCGGAGGCCAGGATCGAGTCGCCGGTGGCCGGCTTGACCGCCGACTTGACGCCGATCCGTGGTCGATGGATCTGGACGTCGAGCCTGTGGCTTCTCACCGGTAGAACCCTCCCTCAATCGTCCGCGTCCGCCTGGAGCACGGCGGCGCTGTACTCGCTCCTGGACCCCCGGCCCACGTCCCTGGGGCCCTCGTTGTAAGCCACCAGGCCGGCGGTGAGCCCGAACCGCGCCACCATCTCGGCGAGGTACCGGCAGCCGGCCTCGATGTTGTACTCAGCCTCCGTCAACCTCGCGGGGTCGAACCCCATCGCCGCGGCCGTCCCGGACATCACCTGCATGAGCCCTACCGCGCCCGACCGCGAGACGGCGCCCGGATCCCAGTCGCTCTCGATCTCAATCACCCGGCAGACGAGAAGAGGGTCCAGGCCGTACCGCTCGCTCACCGCCAGGACCGCCATCCCTACGTCCGCCGGCAGCCCGTGACTCGTGGCCGCCTGGAGGACGGTGAGCGTGACCTCCATCCTAGTTGCTAAAGTCTCGGCCTCAAGGGCTAAGGACTCAGCCTCCGCTATCGTTGGCAGCGCGGCATCGTGGTTAGGTGGGGCCTGGGCGCGGGCCGGGCTGACGGCGAGGAAGAGCGCGAGGCAGGCCAGGCTGAGGAGCAGGCGGCGGGTCATGGCTTGCCAGCTGCGATCGTGAGCAGCCAGGCGGACAGATCACAGAAGTCCGTCAGGATGTGCCCGGCCATCTTGTACATCAGCTCCGGCCGCGGGTGTGCGTCGAGGAGGATGGCCGTCGGCTTGCCCCGGCCGATGCAGTACCCTGCTTCAAGGTGGGCACTCCGCCCGCTAGGCAGAACGAGGACGCAGGCATCGCACCAGTCGAGCGCGGCCTTGTCGAGGTCATAGGCTGCCTGGGCGATCGGATGATCCAGGGCCTCGGCAAAGTCGAGATGCGTCCATTGCTTCCAGTCCGGGTCGATTTCGCCCCAGTTGAACCCGTGGTTGCCGGGTTCGGGGTTGCGGAAGTCGTAGACCTCATGGCCGGCTGCCCGGAGAGCGGCGACGACCTCGGGCTGCCTTTTGTTGCGCCAGGAGGAGGCGACGTAGATGTTCATGGTCTCACCTCCGGCATCTCGTTGTGCTCCCGCCCGTCGAGCAGGCGGCCGGCGGCGCGTTTGCCGACCATGTAGACCGCCGTCTGGTCGCCTTGGTAGGGGCTCTTACACCAGGGCAACCATGACCGCCCCGGCAAAAGGATGTCCTCGGGCGACTGGTCCTCGGCCACCCATTCGCCCCACCCCTTGAAGTAGAACGGCACCCCCGCCGCCTGGCACTGGTCTCTGAGACCGCGAACCCAATCAGGGTGCATCGGTCGCGCCCCGGGGCCGGTCTCGCCGCCGGCGACGATCCAGTGGAGCGGCGACTTCCACGGCCGCGGGTCGGGCGTCGTCGCGTAGGCTCCGCAGAACACCTTGCCGTAACCGCCGTCCCGCTTGACCTTCTCCTGGCATTCGGGGCAGACCGCTGACTGCCAAACCAGGTCCCAATCGGCCGGTAGCCTGGGGCCGTAGTGAGTCTTGTAGCAGAACTCGCAGAGCCATGGCTGGCGGAAGTACCGGGTTGGGTCGATGGCCGACAGCATCGGCTCGACGCTGACTCCGCGCATGGCCGCCGGGGTCCGCAGCAGGAACAGGAGCCGCTTGTCGGCGTCGTCCTGGGTGGAGATGGAGGTCATAAGCACAACGTTGGGGAGGGGCCATCCATCCGCCCGCGTAGGGTCAACAACCGCCCAGTCAGGGTGCTCGGGGGAATAGTCGGTGAGAGAATCGGGATACCGAGCGAGGATGTACTCCCAAACCTTGCGCCT
>DASXUT010000109.1 GCA_036504675.1 Bacillota bacterium
CCGCTGGTCGTGAAGAACCGCTCGTACACCCGGCCGATCCGGCCTTCCTTTTCCATCGCCCGCAGTTCATCCAGGGGGACCACCCGGTTAGGGTCGTCGTTGGCCCACGAGCAGTCGTAACCCCCGTGGATGCCGATGAACCCGATCGGCTCCAGGCGGTCGGCGTGGCTGATGTCGTAGGCCCCGTAGGTCGTCGAGAAGGCCTGTTTCAGCTGGTCCGGATTGCCCTTCGGGACGATCCCGCCTCCGGTCACCAGGGCGATGGTCGCCTTGGCGAGGTCTCGAACCGGAGGGGCCGGAGGGACCTTCTCGAACCCCCGCAGAGGGATCTCGCTAACGAAGGGTTCGCCGGCGAGCTTGCGGTGGAGCATCTCGACCACCCTGGCCGCCGCGCTCTCCGAACGATACTCGTTGTAGCGGTGCCCGGTCGGGATGTACCCCTCGGTCTCGGCCGCCCCCAGGCGCTGACCGCCGGCGAGCTTGACGGTCAACTCGGCGAGTTGGGCCGCGGCCTGCTTCATTCCGGCGGCCGAGGTCGTCGTGGGAGCCATGATCACGTTCTGGACGTATATCTGAACGGCCGGGTTGTCGGGGGACATGGCGGTCACCGCGGGAATCCCAAGCTCCTTCTTGGCCGCCAGGCAGACGGCCGCGCAGGCCAGCCCATAGCGGCCGGCGTTGAAAGCGGGCCCGGCGACGACCACGTCGGGGGCTTCGGCCCCTATCGCCTCGATTATCTCGGCGACGGCCTTTCCTTCATTCTCCTGGAAGTAGTTGTCGCCACAGGCGACGGTGGCCGTGATCCGGCCCCTGGAGCCCAGGGCGGCCTGCAGGGCCAAGCCCGGCCCGACCGGACCGGCGACCTTGCTCACGCCGACCCCGGCTTTCTCCTCCCCTCCCAGGCCGAAGAAGAATTGGTTCAGATAGTGGACTACCTTGATGCCCGGAGCCATGGATCAATCCCCTTTCGTCCCTCTGTCTCCGCCCGCCGATTCTGCTTTACGTGACGGGAAGGCTTCTGTCGACCCGGCCACGGCCCTCTTCGCTGTTCAACGGTGGCGACCACCCGAGCGTCGAGGACGGTTGCCCCATTCTCCCTGACCACCACCGGGTTGAGGTACCGCCCACGTCGCTCCTGTGGCTAACATCCCGGGAAACGACCTTCATCACCACCGGGAATCCGGCCTCTTCGGCCGCCGCCACGGCGGCGGGGAGGCACCGCAATCCCATAGTCCTGAAACACCCGATAGGCCTCAGGCTCGAGAAGGTTCCGCCCCTCGATCCCGGCCCTGTGAATCAGGTTAGCCGTCTCGGACGCGCTCAAAGAAGTGGGCGATGGTGCCGCTTTGCGCTGCGGGTTTCGGGCCCGGCGTGTGTGTGGTTGCATCTTACAAAATGCTATTTCGCAATACACTATTCTCTTCGCTCCACGCTACTCCTGCTTGAAGCGCCCGGACGACTGAATCATTTTTCGGGCAGAGCGGCCTTGGGCTTGGGCTAGTCTGCCGCGGATAAGGTTTTCAGGGGATCTGGCGGGAGAAGATTTCTTCCTCACCAAGGCAGGGAGAGCGGGGAACACCAACGAACTCTCCTTTGGTCTTATTGAAATGGTATTTCTCATAGTGCAAACAGGCGGCTGGTAGGCGTCATGCTGGCGGGCCGCCTGAAGGAGGTGGACTGGAAGGGTTGCGAGACGGTAGTCGCTTTGACGGCGTCTCGGCCTGAATGACGTGTTTGGGGATGTCTCGGCGCGTTCGTGGCTGTCTCAGGAGTACTTCAGCACTAAGGGAGGCGTTGGAGTTTGAGCCAGATGGAAGATAAGACGTCCACCGAACTCAGGTCCGGGGCTCTCGGGTTTTGGGAGTGCTTCGCCATCGCCGTCGGCGGCATGGTGGGCATGGCCATCTTTTCTCTTTCCGGCGTGACCTTCTCCATGGCCGGACCCGCGGCCGTGCTCTCCTGGATCCTGGCCGGCCTTATCGTCCTTGTCTATGCCCTGAACGTGGCCGAGATGGCCACGAAGTTTCCCCGCGCCGGGGGGATCTACGTCTACCCGTCCGAATCGCTGGGGTCCAACCCCGTGATCCGCCAACTCGGCGGCTGGCTGGCGGCGTGGTCGTGGATCAATGTGACGATTCTCGGCACCGCCTTCGGAGCCATCTTCGTCGCCCAGTACCTCGGAGGCATCATCCCAGCCCTGGGCAAATACGTCGTACCCATGGGGTTCCTGGGGGTTGCCTTCGTCTACCTGTTGAATGCGTTCGGCGTCTCGATCATGGGTATATCGAACCTGATCATGACCGGCGGCCTCGGTCTGATCGTCTTGATCTACATCATCGTGGCGGCGCCGCACGGCAGCGCGGCCAACCTGACGCCATTCTTCTCGGGCACCATGGGAAGCTCCGGGTTCGCCGCTTCCATCCCCATCGCCATGCTCGCCTATGGCTCGGTCATCGCCGTGGCCAGCGCGGCGGAGGAGATCCGGGACGCCAAGCGAACGATTCCCCGAGCGATGGGCTGGTCGATGGTGACGGTCATCATCGGCTACGCCGTGACCCTTCTCGTGACTTACGCCATTCTGCCGGTGAGTCAGGTGACGGCCGGCAGCTTCGGGTACTACGCCCCGCTTCACTTCGCCATCGCCGTGGCTCAGTTGCCCAGTTGGCTGTCGGCCCTCGTGTCGCTAGGGGCCCTCCTGGCGATCATCACCACCATGCTGGTGATGATCATGGACGCGGGTCGGACGATGATGGCCATGGGTCGGTCTGGTCTCTTGCCGAAGGCCTTTGCCTATGTCCATCCGAAAACCAAGACCCCGCTCGTCTCTTTGACCCTGGCGTCGGCCGCCGCCGCCATCATCGCCTGCTTCCCCAACTTCACCTCCCAGATCATCAACACGGGTTCGACGACCTTCGCCGTCCTGGTGGTGATCATCGTCGTTTCGGTCATCAGCTCACGGCTTTACCGCAAGGACGTCAGGGCCGCCTTCACCGCGCCCGGCGGCTATGCCCTGCAGATCATCGCCCTGCTGACCGTCGTCTTCAGCATCTCGCAGCTTCAACACCAGGGGGTGGCCCTCTCCGCCTGGTGGTACGCCATCGGCCTGGCCTACTTCCTGATCCGCTGGGCCGCGGGTGGTTTCGCCGACGTTAAGACAGGCTCGAAGGGTATGAAATCAGGGGCGGCCTGAGCGGCCCGCCCCTGCGAGAGGGAAGAAGGTGATATCCTTGTCGACCCAGTTGGCCTTTGACCCGAAGCTATGCACGGAGTGCCGGACGTGTGAGCTAATGTGCTCCTTCGTCCATCTACAGGTGTTCAACCGCGGCAAGTCGGGGATTCGGATCACATCGGCTTGGCCCGGAGCGCCCGCGGCCGCACTCTGCCGACGTTGCGACGACCATCCGTGTGTTCAGGAA
>DASXUT010000110.1 GCA_036504675.1 Bacillota bacterium
GCCAGCAAGGCCGAGAGCACGGCCACCGGCACGAAGCTCAGCCACCGAAGGACGGCAGGCGGCAGCTTGAAGCGGCTGAGGACGACCAGCGGGAGCATCCGGGGAAGGTAGGTCACCAGGGCCATGCCCGCGAAGAGGGCCAGCATCTGGGGGCGGATCACGGTCATCGGACGAACGCCCCCACGGTCGCCGCCAGCAGAGTGGCGGCGATGATCGCCCAACTGTTCCCCGGCGCCAGAATCAGGGCGAGGACGGCGGCGGCCGCGGCCACCACGGCCGCGGTTAGCCTCGCCCGGCGGTCCTCGCCGACCAGGTTCGGCACCAGGAGACCGATGAACATGGCCGGGAGGGCGAAGTCAAGGCCGAGGGCTTCGGCCTGGCCGGCCATCTGGCCGATGAGGGCCCCGAAGATCGAGATCACGACCCAGGTCGCCTGGCAAGCGATGTGGATCCCCGAGACGTAGGCGGCGTGCGCCGGTCTCCCCCGGAGAAGGGCCGAGTTGACGGCGAAGGTCTCGTCGGTGATGCCGTAGGCGAGAAGACCGTTCTGCCAGGCCTGGTTGGTCCGCATCGACGGCACCAGGGCGGTGCTCATCAGCAGGTGGCGCAGGTTGACCAGGAAGGTCGTCGACAGGATGGCCGGGGCGGCCATCCCCGAGCCGATCATGCCGACCGCGATGAACTGGGACGTCCCGGCGTAGACCAGCAGGGACATCAGTCCGACTTCGGCCACGGAGAGGCCGGTGGCCCGGGCCAGGACCCCGAAGGCGAAGCCGACCGGAAGGTAGCCCAGCATCACCGGGAAGGCCACCCTGACGCCCTGGCCGAAGGTTGACGGGAGTTGCCCATGACGGTCCTGTGTGGCAGCCAAGTGGACACATCCTTCAGCGATTTCGACGAGCTAGAATTACCTGAGCTTCGAGGCCGAGCTGGGAGTCTCCTGCCGCGGGACGGCAGGAATCGGCCGGACGACCGAGAAGAAGCGCTTCAGTCGAATGCCGGATGCCCGAAGGAGGGGTTGGTCGTGGCCGATGCCGGGTCCCACTTTCAGGCTCTGTTAGCGACCGCGCCCAAGAGGATCGCCGAGGCCGCCCAGCGGGGGAAGGCCAAATGGGCGATCAGGGGATACGGGGAGACGCCGCAGGCGGAGGAGGAGGCCGTCAAGGCCGGGCTCGGGGCAATCGAGCAGGAGGTCCTCGCCGCGATGAAGAAGGTCGCCGAGGCCAAGCCAAGCCGGGAGGACCTCGAGAAGATCCTGGCCAAGGTTCAGGCTTTAGCCGATTCGAGCTTCGCCCAGTTGACGGCCAAGCTCAAACACGGGAGTCAGCAGTATGTTGAAGCCAAGCAGAGCTTGATCGCCAGGCTCGAGGAGGCCATCCGCGGCCACAAGCCCTGACCGCATCCAATGCCCACCCCCCTGGCCGACCGTCCCAGCCAGTCCCACCACGAACAAAGCCGCCCCCCGACGGGAGGGCGGCTTTCGCTCTTGGCCCGGGGCGTCCCCAGGCCCGAGGCTTACTTGACCTTAATCAGGCCGAGGGAACTGAACAAGATGATGACGATGGCGATGGGGGCGACGAACCGGACGAGGATATGGAAGTATTTCGTCGCGCGGGCGTTCTGCAGCCGGCCGTCGGCCCGTTGGAGAGGGTCACCGGCAATCCGGCCAGGGCGAGGAGGAGCATTTCCAAAACCGTAGCCAGCTTCCGAGAAATCCCGAAGCGCTCGGAAGCCCAGGCGACGGGCACTTCCACCAGCGAAATCATGGCCCCGGTGGCGGCGATGGAGGCCAGGAGGAAAAAGACCACGGCGAACAACCGGCCGAGCGGCATCGACTGGAAGACCGCCGGGATGGTGATGAAGAGGAGGGACGTGCCGGCATCGGGCTTGAAGCCGAAGGCGAAGACGGCGGGGAAGACGGCCAGGCCGGCCAGGAGTGAGACGGCCGTGTCGGCCAGGGCGACCCGCGTCGCCGTCCGGGGGATGTTCTCATCTTTGCTCATGTAGCTGCCGTAAGTGAGCTGAGCGCCCATCCCGATGGACAGCTTGAAGAAGGACAGGCCCAGGGCGGTGAGGACGACCCACCAGGTGATCTTGGTGAAGTCCGGCCGGAACAGGTACGAGATCCCGGCCGTGGCCCCGGGGAGGGTCAGGGCCCGGATGTCGCAGATGATCAGGAGGATGAGGAGGGCCGGCATGAGCCGCTTGATGACCCGCTCGATGCCGCGGGCCACGCCGAGCATGACCACGGTTCCCGTAACGAGGATGGCCACCCACTGCCAGAAGAGGGGCTCCCAGGTGCCGCCGGCGACGCGGCCGAAGATGCCGCCGAGCTCCTTGGGGTCGACGTTCAGGGCACCGACGGCCGACTTGAAGACGTAGGAGTAGACCGCGACCTCCCCGACAAGAGATGGATTAAAGCCCGTTGATTCTTCTCCGAAAGCAAAAGTCCTGCATAGAGGCCGGAAGTTCCAATCGAGAGACAATCGCCTATTGCCGCAAAGGGCGGATGCGAAAGGACTGGTCACAAAAAACGGGAGCCCCGTGGGGGTTCCCGCTGCACGTCCAGGCATCTATCGCTTGATCGCCGGGTCTCGGGACGCCGGAGCTTCCCTGGGCTTCCCTACAGGCTTCCGACCGCCTTCGCGAGCCGTCCCAGAGCCTCCTCCACGGTCGCCCGCGGGCAGGCCAGGTTGAACCGCTGGAACCCCTCGCCGCCCGGGCCGAAGGCGAAGCCGTCGTCAAGGGCCAGCCGGCCGGCCTCACGCATCAGCCGTTGCAAGGCCTGCGGGTCGAGGCCCAGCTCCCGCAGGTCGACCCAGACAAGGTAGGTACCCTCCGGTTCGACCACCCCGACCCGGGGGATTCGGGTCCGAACATAGTCCGTGAAATAGCGGACGTTGGCGGTGATGTACCGGCGCAACTGCGCCAGGTACTCGTCGCCCTGGCGATAGGCGGCCTCGAGGGCCGCGTAGCCGAAAAGGTTCCCGCCGTTGTCGCCGTTCCGCGAGGTGACGAAGTCCCGGCGCCAGCGATCATTGGGGATGACCATGAACGATGTCGACAGCCCGGCCAGGTTGAAAGTCTTCGAGGCCGACATGAAGGTCAGGGTGTTCCGCTCGATCTCCTCCGAGACGGTCGCCGTGACGGTGTGCCGGACGCCCTCGAGGAGGAGGTCGCAGTGGATCTCGTCGGACAGGACCGGGCACCCGTTCTCGAGGCAGATCCGGCTGAGTTCAGTGAGCTCAGCGTGGCTCCAGACCCGGCCGACCGGGTTGTGCGGGCTGCACAGGATGAGGGCCTTCACCCGCGGGGTCCGGGCGGGGAAATCGGCCTTCGCCGCGAACAACTCGCGCAGCCCATCCAGGTCCATCGTGTAGCGACGGCCGTCGAACCTCAGTTGGTTGTGGAGGAGTTGGCCGCCGTTGTCCTTGACGGCGCCGAAGAACGGGTAGTAGACCGGCGGCTGGATGATGACTTCATCGCCCGGCCGGGCGAAGGCCCTGACCGCCGAGTAGAGGCCGTTGACCACGCCGGCGGTGAAGACCACCCACTCCGGCTTGATCCGCCAGCCATAGTAGCGGTCGAGCCTCTCGACGATGGCTCCGTAGAGCGAATCCGGCGGGAAGGAATAGCCGTAGACGGGGTGCTCGGCCCGTTTCCGGATGGCCTCGACGACCGGCTCCGGGGCGGGGAAGTCCATGTCGGCCACCCACATGTCGAGAACGTCCTCCCGCCCGAAGAGGGGTCGGTTGAGGTCCCACTTGACACAGTTGGTCTGCCTGCGGTCGATGACCCGATCGAAGTCGTAGCGCATGTCCACGTGACCTCCGTCCGCCAATTCTGGTCGCTCGTGGCCCTCAGACCGAGACCTTGAGGTCACCGGCGGTCCGGTCGACGTTGGCGTAGACCCGATCGTCGACGGTGATTCCCCGTTCCTCGAGAGCGATCAGATAGGCCCCCACGGCGGGCTGGTAGGCCGGCAGATGCGGCCTGGCCCGCGGGCAGACTCGATGGACGGCCATGGTCAGGCCATCGATCAGCAGCGGGTTCTCCCCCCGGTAGACGCTGCCGGCCAGAACCACCTCGACCGGCTCGTTCTCCATGCCCAATTGTCGGATTACCCCGGAGACC
>DASXUT010000111.1 GCA_036504675.1 Bacillota bacterium
GGCCCTCTTCGCGGGCATGGCCCTGGTGACCTACCTTCCCCGGATGCTCCCGCTGGTCGTCCTCAGCCGCTTCAAGCTGCCGCCTGCCGTCCTTCGGTGGCTGAGCTTCGTGCCGGTGGCCGTGCTCTCGGCCTTGCTGGCCAAGGAGCTTCTGGTCGCCGGCGGCGGCCTGGCCCTTCCCCCGGCCCACCCGCAAGTGCTGGCGGCCGTCCCAACCTTCCTCGTCGCCGTGTACACGCGGAGTCTGATGGGTACGGTGGTCGTCGGGATCGTCGCCATGGCCCTCCTCCGGCTGGTCCTCTGAACGGCGGCCTGCGGAACAGGCCGGAAAGGATTGCCCTGGAAAGAGCAGAAACCTATCGGCACCTTGACCCGTTGGGGGCCTGAAGATGTAGCATTTGGCCGCCCGAAGCCCGGAAGCGTCACCGCCTGACGGTGGCGACCCCTGGGCTTCTTTGCTTGGCCCCGGAATATCGTGAACGGAGTGGCCCGCCCCCGCCCCGAGCAAGACCGTCAGCGAGGTGATCCTTTGTGCGCCTCCGTCGGAGACTCCCCCTGGTCCGGTCGCTGGTCCTCCTGGTCACGTTGGCTATGGTCCTGGCCCTCTCCGTCCCCTCGCCGGCCCTGGCCCTCAATCCCCAGCCCGAACCACCGATGCCGGTCTATCTGGACGGTGACCCGTTCGACTTCAGCGTCGCCCCTGAGAACACCGGAGAGGATTGGCTGGTCCCCGGCAAGCCGTTTCTCGAAGGGCTCGGCGCGACCGTCGTCTGGGATCCCTACACCCAATCGATGACCGCCAGCAAAGGGACGACCAATCTCAAGTTCCAGGTCGGCGTCAAGGCGGCGCTGAAGAACGGTACGGCGGTGCCGCTCCCCGTCGCCCCGAAGATGTTCAGCTCGACGATGATGATCCCGATGCGCATGGCGGCTCAGGGCCTCGGGGCCAAGGTGACGCTGGACGCGACGAAGGGCGCTCTCTACGTCTCCCTGAAGCCCGCTCTACTGACCCTTTGACGCCCCTGATCGAACCGATCTACCGAACGGTCCCGGTGGTCAAGGCGACCGGGCGGGTTCCGTCGGCCCGGCTGAAACTGATCACCCAGGCCCCCTCGACCGTGCCGGGGGCCAGGCCGCTGGTCTCGGCCGACGCCGAGATGGAGCAGTTCATGGTCGACGGCAACGCCGCCCAGGCAACCTCGCCGCCGGTCGCCATCAAGTCGGTCGTCCTGCCCAAGCTCGACTACTCGCCCTACGTGACCTTCATTCAGGACCAAGACAGCTGGTCCGGGACCCTCCTCCGGGCGGCCACCCAGGCGGTACCATCCTCAAGGAGATGGAGTCGGCCTACTCGCCAGACCTCTCCGAGTGGTTCCTCGAGCACCAGTATGACAACCTCTTCTGGCCCTGGGCCAAGACCCATCCCAACTTCCCGCCGGAGTACATCCCCAAGTTCGAGACCGACATCCTTCAGAACGAGGGCCTTTGCACCGAGGTCTCCCTGCCCTCCAACTACGATAAGGCCGTCAAGACGCTGGTCAAGGACCCGTACGGGAACCCGGTTCACGACTTCAACGGCAACCCCATCTATTACTGGGACACGACCCTGATGCCCCAGCCGACGACGGCCACCATGCAGGAGGCGCTGACCTACCGGGTGACCGCCTTCAGTGACCCGCTCAGCACGGCCTCGCTCGGGGTCGACGGACTCAAGGGTCTCCTCCAGACCTACGGGCCGTTGGTCGCTGGCGGTCCCCTCCCGATCCTCCTCGGGTCCAGCGGCAACCCCTGGGATTCTAACCCCGACAGTCCCTACGGCCTCGGCCACGAAAGCTACTACTCGATGAAGCGGGCCTGCGTCACCGTGGTCGGCTACGATGATCTGGTCAAGAACAAGGACGACTCCCTGGGGGCCTTCAAGTGCCTGGGCTCCTGGGGCGACCGGGTCCTGATCAGCGGATCGAACTTGCCGGGAGGGTCCTTCTACGTTCCCTACGGCAGCCTGACCGGCCAGTTGACGTGGGCGAGGTACTTCCTGAACAAGGCCAGCGACCGCGTCGGCAGTAGCCAGGCTTACACCGCCCGCATCGGGGTCAACTGCAAGTCCATGCGCGGCGGCCTGAGGATCAAGGTCGGGGTGGTCGGGAAGACCCCGGTGACCGTCTGGGACCGGCCGAACATCTCCTCCTGCCGGGACTCCAGCCACAACCTGGCCATCGACGTGCCCCTGCCGGCCTACGCCGCCTCGGCTTGGCCGCCCGGATCGGCCCGGTGGTACCTTGAGGTCGAGGACCTCTTCGGTCAGGACGTCCAGGTGACCGAGTTCACCCTGGCCAAGTGGAGCCTCAATCAGCACAACCTCAGCGTCGGGAGGTACGCCACGAAGACCTACAAGCCAGACGCGGGCCAGTTGCCGGCGAGCAAGGGGACGTCGGGAAGCAAGATCACTGTCTACATCCCGACGGCCACGAACCCCTTCCCCGTGCTATCCGTGGTCGACCCGTCGGAGAAGACGCTGGTCGTCGACCAGGGGTCCTTCGCCGATGGGACGAAGGAGATCACCATCACCGGCAGCTTGAAGAAGACGGTTGTCACCGGGGGTGGAACCAACCCCGCCAGCGGAGCGCCCCTGCCCTCCTACACGACCCTCGTCGGCATTCCCGGCGCTGAGGCGCGCCTCTATGAGCTGGACCAGACGGCCTGCGTCAACCTGCCGGCTCAGTGGAAGCTGGCGATGAAGGCCACGACGGCCCCGACCGGAACCTTCGCCTTCAAGCTGACCCCCGGCGCGGGCCGCCACATCTACGGCGTCGCCTACACCGGCGGCGGCGAGGACGTCCAGCTCTCCAGCCAGTGCATCGTCGTCGGCACGCCGATGAGCGGCAAGCCGCCGCGGCTCTATCTCGACCTGCCGTCGCTGGATAACCTGCCCCAGCTAACCCCCGGCTCCGGGCAATGGTACCTGCCGGGGTTGGGGCCGTAGAACAGCGCAATAGGCCGAGCAAAAGGACTCGAGGACCACTGATGGTGGAACCTCGAGTCCTTGGCTTCTTGACCTCACGGCTAGACTAATCCGACCGTCGCCCTGGGCTGTAGGCTAGTACTTCAGGGGGTAGATGCCTCGTTTCCGCGCTTCCGGCACAACGACGATTCTCTTATCCTCCTGAGAATCGGCGTCGAGATATAGAGCTTGATGATTGGCGGACCCTCTCTGTAATGCCTGTTCAAAGTCAGCTCTCCCAAGCATAGTGGCTTCTAGGTAATGGGGTCTGCCCCTCCCATTCACTCCTAGAAAAGCATGCCCCGGCACCAGGACCACAAGAGGCGCATACCCGCTCGATTCTAGACAGCTGGCCAACAATACGGTGAGGTCAATGCAGTTGCCGGAGTGACCTGCCCACGTCTGACTGGGAGTCAGTATTCTCTGGGTAGAAATGTTGGACTTCATACCGAAGCTGA
>DASXUT010000112.1 GCA_036504675.1 Bacillota bacterium
CTTGCGTCGACCACGGTCTGGGTCACCAGGCTGACGACCGGAGTGGCCATCCGCAGGTCCTTTAGTTGGTTCTGGAGACTCTGCTGCATCATGTAGCCGATCTGGCCCTGGCTTTCGGCGCCGCAGATGTCCATGGGCAACGACGGGACCTGAGCCTGGCCGGCGGCGTTCTGAATCAGGATGTTGCCGACTTGTGGGCCGTTTCCGTGGGTGATGACGACCCGGTAACCGGCCTTCACCATCTCGGCGATCTGACGACATGTCTTGTCTACGTTGGCCGACTGCTCCTCCACCGTGCCTTTCTGGCCGGGTTGGAGGATGGCGTTTCCGCCCAAGGCGACGACAATCGTATTGGGCTCGACGGTCTGGGAACCTGGCATCGGACTCCGCCTCCGTTTCAGCAACTGGTCGGCCTCTTGGGCGGGCGAGAACAGCTGCAAATGGTCGTAATACTGAGGGCGAAAACCGTCCGGGGGCAGGGGTAAACCCTGCCCCCGGGCGCGTTTCTTGGGGCAAGATTGGTCGGCGCCAGTAGGCCCGGTGCTATTCAGCCGGCCGGCGCGGGCGATGAAGACGTCAATCCGCTCTCTTCAAGGGGAAGGTCATGCAGTGCGGCCCACCGCCGCCCTTGAGGATCTCAACGAGGTGGGAGGTGATGACCTCAAGCCCGAGGGCTTTCAGGGACCGGTTGACATCCTTGTTGGCCTCGAAGGTCAGGACCCGGCCGTCGCCGAGGGCTTGGATGTTGCAGTAATGCTTGAAGACTCCATCCTGTGGCACCGGGATGAGCTCGAAGTGGCGTTTCCGCAGCATCTTCAGGAACCATTCCGGCAGGGCGTCGGGGGCCAAGACCGCCACCCTTTCGGCGACGATGTTGAAGCACATGTCGAGGTGGAGGTTTCTGGACGGTGAATGGACGGGAATGACCTCATATCCGTATGGGCGGAGGATTTCGGCCGCGTTCTGCACGCCTTCCGACGTGCTCCGGGCAATCGCGCCCCAAGCGATGGTCGATTCGTCGAGGAACCAGAAGTCGCCGCCCTCAAGGGAGCCCCGGGTGATCTTGCCAATGATCGGCACACCGAGTTCGCGGAGCTTCCGTTCGTACCAGACCTCCTCGCCTTGGCGGACGGGCTCGCGGAAGCTGCCGATGAGCGCGCCTTCCGCCAGGCAGGCGCCGAAGTCGCGGGCGTAGATCATATACGGGAGGTCCGGTTGCGCCTTGATCAGCTCAACCTTTACCCCGGCTGATTCATAGGCCTGGATGAATTCCTTCTGTTCCTTTTTAAACTCGTCGAGCTTGGCTTTTTCCCCACGCTCCATGGCCGCGCGGGTGATGACGTTGATGGGCTGGAAGCTGAAGTAGTCGGATGGGCAAAGGAGAACCCGCTCGAGCTTGGACCACGAGTCTTTGACGTATGCCACTATCCTCGCTCCCCTTTCGCTCAGCTGATCACCAAAGCCAAAACGGCCTTCTCGGTGTGCATCCGGTTCTCACCCTCGTCGATGATCACCGATTGCGCCCCGTCGATAACCTCCTCCGTTACTTCCTCTCCACGGTAGGCCGGCATGCAGTGCATGAAGATGGCGTCTTCCTTGGCCAGCTTCATGATGTCGTTGGTCACCTGGAACGGCGCCCAGTCCTTGAGCCGCTGTTCCTTGGTCTGCTCGGGTCCGCCCATGCTGTGCCACGTGTTGGCGATAATGACGTCGCAGTCCTTGGCCGATTCCTTGAGGTTGTTGCTCAGGACGATCTCCGACCCATTCAGCTTGGCGTCCCGGCGGGCCGACTCAACCACGTCGGGCCGGGGGTCGTACCCCTTGGGATAGACCATGTGCAGGTTGATGCCCATCTTCCCGGCGATGACCAACCAGGTATGAGCGACGTTCCAGATGTCCCCGGCGTAGGCGACCTTAAGGCCCTTGAGCCGCCCCTTCTTCTCCCGGATGGTCAGCAAATCGGCCAATCCCTGGCAGGGGTGAAACTCGTCGGTCAGGGCGTTGATTACGGGGTTCCTCATATACTGGGCGAACTCTTCGACGATCTTCTGCCCGTAGGTCCGGATGACGAGGGCATCGCAGTACCGGTCGATGATCCTGGCGGTGTCCTTGATCGGCTCGCCCCGACCGAGTTGCATCTCGTCCGGTCGAAGGTAGAAGCTGTCCATACCGAGGTGGGAACAGGCCGCCTGGAACGAAGTCCTAGTCCGGGTCGACTTCTTCTCGAAAATCATGGCCACGGTGCGCCCACGGAGATAGTCGTGCTGGACCCCCATCGAGCGGAGACGCTTGAACTCCGCCGCCGTGTCGACGAAGGTGGTGATTTCCTCCGTGGAGAAGTCCATAAGAGTAAGAAAGTCACGACCCTTGAAACGCGCATCCATCTGCCCTATGACCCCCTTAAGGTGGTCGGCCCCAGCCGCCGTCTGCCG
>DASXUT010000113.1 GCA_036504675.1 Bacillota bacterium
TGTGACCGGTGACGCCCTGGCCGGTGGCGGCCCGGGCGACCAACGTGTTGACGGCCCCCGCGGCCTCGGCGTCAGGCGAAAGACTGACGCAGAGGCCGATGGCCGCCCGCTTGTGGGGGATGGTCACGTTGGCCCCGCCGAAGTCCGGGCGGGTGATCAGCCCCGACGCGGTCTTGATGAACTCTTCCGGCGAGGCGTCGACCGCCGTGTACTCCCCCTCCAGGCCCAGGGCTCGGAGGGCGGCGTTGTGCATGGCCGGTGAGAGGCTGGCGGCGACCGGCCGTCCGAACAGGTAGTAGCGCTTACTCATCGCTGCTCACCGGGCTCCGATCGCTGCTCACCGGGCTCCGTCTGAACCCGGGCTCCCAGGGAGGCAAGATCCGCCCAGAAGCCCGGATACGAGACACCGGCCGCGTCGGCGCCGGTGATGGTCACGCGGCGGTTGGAGCCGATGGCGGCCACGGCGGCGGCCATCGCCAAGCGGTGGTCGCCTGAGCAGTCAAAGACCTCGAGTCCATCGACGGCCCCCCGGCCCTCGATGACCAGGCCGTCGGGGGTCACCTCGGCCCGCCCCCCGGCCAGCCGGACGAGGCGGGCCGTGCCCTCGATCCGGTCGCTTTCCTTGTGCCTGAGCTCCGCGGCGCCGCTGACCACCGTCCGGCCCTCGGCCAGGGCGGCCACCACCGCCAGCACCGGCACTTCGTCGATGAGCTGGGGAATCAGGGACGGGTCGAAGGTCACCCCGCGTAACCTGGACGAGCCTCTGACGCGGATCGAACCGTAGGGTTCGGCCGCCCGGACTCCAGTCGGGTCGGGCTGAACGGTCACCCCCGCCCCCATGGCCAGCAGGACGTCAATGAAAGCCGTGCGGGTGGGGTTCAGCCCAACCCCCTCGACGGTGACGTCCGAACCGTCGACGACGGCCGCCGCGGCCAAGAAGAAAGCGGCCGACGAGGGATCCCCCGGGACACGGACATCGGCCGGCCGGAGGACCTGTCCACCCCGGACGATCAGGGCGACGCCGGACGTCATCTCCCGGCGTTCGACTTCCCCGCCAAAGGCAGCCAGCAGGCGCTCGGTATGATCACGGGTGGCCCGCGGCTCGGTGATCGTCGAGGTCCCGGCGGCCCCCAGGGCGGCCAGGATGAGGGCCGTCTTGACCTGGGCCGAGGCGACCGGAAGGGCCCAATCGACGGCCTTCAAGGCGGCCCCGTCGATGCTCAGGGGCAGAGCCGAGCCGCCCAGTCGCCCGCTGACCCTGGCCCCCATGGCCCGCAATGGCTCGGCCACCCGGGCCATCGGCCGAGCCTGCAGCGACCTGTCGCCGGTGATCACCGTGTGGAACGGTCGGGAGGCCACCAGGCCGGCCAGGAGCCGCGTGGTCGTGCCAGAGTTGCCGGCATCGATGATGTCTTCCGGCTCGGACAGGCCGGCCCACCCCGGAGAGTCGGCGGTGACCAGCGGCCCAAGCGGCGACAACTCGACGCCGAGCCGCACCATGGCGGCGGCCGTCGAACGGACATCGGCCCCGTCGCCGAGGCCCCGGATGACTGTCCGCCCCTTGGCCATGGCGGCCATGAACAAGGCCCGGTGACTGATGGACTTGTCCCCCGGCACGCTGAGTCGGCCGACCAGCGGTCCGGCCGGCGATACGCTGACCGTCGAGCCCACCGTCCTCACCCCTTCCCCGCCGGCGCCCCGCCCGCCGCCCCGGCCCAACGTCGCCGAAAGGCGGCCGCTCCGGCGACTTCGGCCGGCACCCCGGAATCCGTGGAGCCCGCCCCGAGTGACGAGATCAGTTCGTCCATGCGTTGCTTCAAGGACTCCCAGGCGCGGGCGCATTCCTCGGCGTTGCCGGCGCACATTCCGAAACCCATCTCCGGCGGGCCGGCGGCCACTCTCGTGGCGTCGCGGAGGGCGCCCGCCGCCAGGTCGAGCAGGCCCGGCTCTTGTGCCTCCAGGCACAGACTCACCGCCAACAAGTAAGGCAGGTGGCTGACCACGCCCACCGCCCGGTCGTGGTCGGCCGCGCCCATCATCAGGGGGCGCGCTCCGATGGCCCGGGCCAACCCCTCGACGGCGGCCACCGCCTTGCGCCGGGCCGCCCGGCCCTCTTCCTTGCTCTCCAGTTCATCCGCCCCCCGCCCCGCCGGTTCCCCGATGATCGCGTAGGGGGCCCCGCGGAACAGCCCGGGGTCGGCCGCGGCCAGCCCGGAGCGTTCCGAGCCGGCCATCGGATGCCCGCCGACGAAGGTGACCCCCGGCCCGAGTCGGCCGGCCAGACCGGCAACGACCCGGCCCTTGAACCCGGCGACGTCGGTCAGGACGGTCCCCGCACGGCAGGCTGGGGCGGCCGCCAGGCAGACCTCGACGACCGTGAGGGGAGGCGTGGCCACGACCACGAGCTGCGCGCCGTCCGCGGCCTCGGCCGGTGAATCGGCGGCGGCATCGACGGCCCCGAGGCGGGCGGCTTCACCGGCGACCCCAGGGGCGGCGTCGAAGCCGGTCACCGAATAGGCCCCCGAGAGCCTGGCGGCCCAGGCCAGAGAACCGCCGATGAGGCCGAGGCCGATGACCGCTAGGCGGGTGGCCATCAGACGCTCCTCCCCACCGCCTCGGCCAGCGGCCGCAAGCCGGCGACGAGCTCCCCGAAGGCTTCGGGGACGAGTGACTGCGGCCCGTCCGAGAGGGCTTCCGCCGGGTTGTGATGGACCTCGACGATCAGCCCGTCGGCTCCGGCGGCCACGGCGGCCTTGCTCATCCTGGCGACCAGATCCGCCCGGCCGGTACCGTGGCTCGGGTCGGCGATCACCGGCAGGTGGGTCAGGCTCTTGGCCAGGGCCACCGCGCTCAGGTCGAGCGTGTTCCGGGTGTAACCCTCGAAGGTCCGGATGCCCCGCTCGCAGAGGACCACCTGCTCGTTGCCATTGCTGAGGATGTACTCGGCGGCCATCAGCCATTCTTCGATTGAGGCGGCCGGGCCGCGTTTCAAGAGGACCGGCTTCGGGCTCCGGCCCAATTCGTTGAGGAGGGCGTAGTTCTGCATGTTCCGAGCCCCGACCTGAAGCACGTCGGCCACTTCGGCGACGGCCTCGATGTCCTCGGGCCGCATGACTTCAGTGACCACCGGCAACCCGGTCTGCCGCTTGGCGAGGGCCAGGATGCGCAGGCCTTCCTGGCCCAGACCCTGGAACGAGTAGGGCGAGGTCCGCGGCTTGAAGGCTCCCCCCCGGAGCATGCTCGCCCCGCGCTCTTTGACCGCCCCGGCCACGGCCAGGTAACCCTCCTCGGATTCGACCGCGCAGGGGCCGGCCGGCCATGATCGCCAGCCGCTGGCCGCCGATGGCCACCCCACCGACGGTGACGACCGTCTGGTCGGGGTGGAAGGCCCGGCTGGCCATCTTGAACGGATGGCCCACCCGGAGGACCTGCTCCACCCCTGGCATGGCTTCGATGGCGGCGACATCGACGCGACGGACGTCGCCGATGAGCCCGATGATCGTCCGCTCGTCCCCGACCACCGGATGTTCGCGCAAACCCAGCCGCTGGACCCTTTCCCGCAGCCGATCGACCTCGGCCTGGGCGGCTCCCGGTTTCATCACCACGATCATCGAATCGTCTCCTCCTTCTCCGGAGGCTTCTCCGGAGGCTTCTCCGGGCAATCGTCCGTTAGATCCCCCTGCCGACCGCTTCGGCCAGTGGCCGGAGTCCGGCGACCAGCTCCCCGAAGGCTTCAGGGAGGAGCGACTGCGGCCCGTCGGAAAGGGCTTCGGTCGGGTTGTGATGGACCTCGATGATCAGCCCGTCGGCCCCCGCGGCGACGGCCGCCCGGCTCATCTCGGGGACGAGGTCGGCCCGGCCGGTCCCGTGACTCGGGTCGGCGATCACCGGCAAGTGGGTCAGCCGCTTGGCCAGGGCGACCGCACTGAGGTCCAGGGTGTTTCGGGTGTAGCTCTCGAAGGTCCTGATCCCGCGTTCGCACAGGATGACGTCGGGATTGCCGTTGCTGAGGATATACTCGGCGGCCATCAACCATTCCTCAATGGAAGCGGCCGGACCGCGCTTGAGGAGGACGGGCTTCCGGCACCCGCCCAACTCGGACAGGAGGGCGTAGTTCTGCATGTTGCGCGCCCCGACCTGAAGGATGTCGGCCACGTCGGCCACGGTCGGGATGTCTTCCGGCCGCATGACCTCGGTGACGACCGGCAGGCCGGTCTCTTCCCGGGCCAGAGCCAGGATCCGCAGTCCTTCACGGCCCAGGCCCTGGAAGGAATAGGGCGACGTCCTCGGCTTGAAGGCCCCTCCCCGCAGCAGGGTGGCTCCGCGCTCTCTGACCGCCCTGGCCACGGTGAGGTAACCTTCCTCGGTCTCGACGGCGCACGGGCCGGCCATGATCGCCAGCCGCCGGCCGCCGATGGCCATCCCGTCCACGGTCACCACCGTCGGCTCGGGGTGGAAGGCCCGGCTCGCCAGCTTGAACGGGTGGCCCACCCGCAGGACCCGCTCCACCCCGGGCATGGCCTCGATGGCGGCGACATCGACCAGGCGGACATCCCCGATGAGCCCGATGATGGTTCGTTCATCACCAACCGACAGGTGCTCCCGAAGCCCGAGCTTCCTGACCCGTTCGAGGAGGCGGTCGACATCGGCCTGGGAGGCCTTGGGTCCCATGACCACGATCATCGGGACGCCCCGCTTCCGGCCAGGTCCGGCCTGAGCGCGGTCGCTTCTTCGAGGTAGACCGGCTTGGCCTGGAAATGGCCCCGGCAGATGAGAAGCAGCCGGAGACACCGGGGCAAACTCCCCCGCACGGGCATCTCAGCCAGGCACATCAAGGGAACGTCGTCCCAGCCTTCTGCTCTCCCCCGGAGGGCCGCCGCCGGGTAGGCCGCGTCGAGGTCGGGCGTGGCCGTGAAGATGGCCGCCACGATGTCGTTCGTTTCGAGGCGGTTCTCACGGAGGACCGTGGCGGCCAGCTTCCTGGCGGCCGAGGCGATGGCTTCAGCTTCGTTGGCCTCCACGGAGATGGCTCCGCGAACGGCCGTCGGACCTTGGTCCATGGACTCTTCTCTCCTTATGGCCGGCCGCGGCGAGCCGGATGGGGCGAAAAGGACAAACAAAGCCACCCACGAATAGGGGTGGCTGTGCCGGCACTGGTCCGTCCCCTACCGCTCTACCGTCCTACAAATCGGCCTTGGTCTTGACCGCCGGGACCTTCCTGCCTACAGCACTGCACCCTACGGTGCGGCGCAACTACCTCACTCCGGTGCCCGCCGCCGACGGATCGGCCAGCATGGGACGCCGGCCCGGCTGGTGTTGCTAACTAGTTTAGCATGACTGCCGAGGTCTGACAAGCCCCCGAAATCACTCAGTCCCCCAAAAAGGCCGCCGGGCGAAGGAAAGCGAATTCGGCCGGGGAAGACTTTAGCACCGAAAGCCGTTGACTCGAACCCGGCTGACTCGAACCCGTCGACGAAGTCGGGCCGGACGACATGGAGGGATCGCCGTGCCCCACGATTGGCTGCGCAATTTCCTCGAAGGTACCGGCGTCAAGACCGCATCCGACCAGGCCACCGGCCGTGACGGCGGCACCGCCGCCGAGCGTCGGCTGCCGCCGGGTCAGCGACTGACGACCAAGTTCCCCGTCCTTCACGCCGGCTCGGTCCCGAGGATTGACCCCGACACTTGGCGCCTGAAAGTGACCGGCCTTATCGCCCAGCCCTTCGAGATGACCCTCGAAGAGCTCAAAGCCTTGCCGGCGGTTTCCATCAAGGCGGACATCCACTGCGTCACCGGCTGGAGCAAGTTTGACACCAAGTGGACCGGGGCGACCGGGCGGGAGGTCCTTCGGCGCTGCCGCCCGACCTCTGAGGCCAGGTTCGTCATGATCCACGCCCCGGGCTGGAGCACCAATCTCCCCCTGGCCGACCTCGACCGGGATGATGTCATCTTCGCCTGGGATTATGCCGGTGAGCCGGTCGAGGCCGACCACGGCGGCCCCTTGCGGCTGGTCGTCCCCCACCTCTACTTCTGGAAGAGCGCCAAGTGGGTCGAAGGGGTCGAGCTCATCGCCGAGAACCGCCCGGGCTACTGGGAGCGCGGCGGGTACCACATGCGCGGGGACCCGTGGCGGGAGCAGCGGTACCGGGACGACTGGTGAAGACCGTCGCCGCAAGGATCCTCGACGATCTGGGGATCGCCTACGAACTAAGGGCCTACGACTGGAATGAGGAGGAGCTGGACGCCGTCACGGTGGCCGGCCAGATCGGCCTCCCTCCGGGACAGGTCTTCAAGACCCTGGTCGCCCGGGGCGACCGGACCGGCGTCGTCGTCGCCTGCCTCCCCGGGGATCAAGAGCTCGACCTCAAGGCCCTCGGCGCGATCAGTGGCAACAAGAAGGTAGAGATGGTGCCGGTCAAGGAGATCCAGGCCTTGACGGGCTACGTCCGGGGCGGGGTTTCGCCGCTCGGGATGCGGCGGACCCACCCGTTCTTCATCGACGAGACCGCCGAGATCATCGACCCCCTCGCCGTCAGCGCCGGTCAGCGCGGGCTGCAGATCATCCTGGCCGGGCCCGACCTGATCCGGGCGACGGAGGCCCGCCCGGCCGCCCTGACCAGGGGGCGCTAGGCCCGGGGGACGCCCCCGGGCCTTGGCTGGCCTGGCCGCCTCAGTCGGCCGGCGCCCGGCCGCCGAGGTATCGTTCGACGACGTCCTGGCGATTGAGGAACTCCCCGGCCCCACCCTCGGCGGCGACCCGCCCGGTCTCGACGATGTAGACGCGGTCGGCGATGGACAGGGCGGCGGCATTCTGCTCGGCCAGGATGATGGTGACCCCTTCGGCGTTGATCCGCTCGACGGCCTCGAGGGTCGCCCGGGCCATCAGTGGGGCCAGGCCCATGGTCGGCTCGTCGAGGCAGATCAGGCGCGGGCGGGCCATCAGCGCCCGCCCGATGGCCAGCATCTGCTGCTCGCCACCGGAGAGTGTCCCCGCCAGCTGGTGACGGCGTTCGAGGAGGCGCGGGAAGAGGCCGTAGACGTAGTCGAAACGGTCCCCTGGCTTGGCCCGGACCCCGTCGAGCATGACCTGCAGGTTCTCTTCCACGGTCATCCGCCCGAAGATGTGCCGCCCCTCGGGGACGACGGCCACGCCGTGGCCGATGATCTGGGCCGGGCGGAGCCTGGTGATCTCGCCGCCGTCCAGGAGAACTCGGCCGGCGCTCCGGTCGGTGGCCCCGAGGATGCTCCGGATGACCGTCGATTTGCCCGCCCCGTTGGCGCCGAGCAGGCAGACGATCTCACCGGGACGGGCCTCGAGGTCGAAATGCCGGAGCACAGTGAGCCCCCGGTAGCCGGCGGTGAGGCCCTCCAGGCGCAGATGGGCGGGGTGGCCCGCGGCCGGCCGGCCTTCCAGGCGTCCCGACTGGACCCCGCCGGGCTGTTCGGTCCCCAGGTAGGCGGCGATGACCGCCGGATCTGAACGGACCTCGTCGGGCGGGCCCTCGGCCAGCTTCCGGCCGTGGTCGATGACCACCAGGCGGTCGCACAGCTCCATGACCATCGACATCCGGTGCTCGACCAGGAGGATCGCCCGGCCGGCCGTGCGCAGGGCGCGGAGCCGGTGGATCAGGTCGTCGGCCTCGACCGGACTCATCCCCGCCGCCGGTTCGTCCAAGAGCAGCAGGCTCGGGTCCGCGGCCAGGGCCCGGGCGATCTCGAGGCGGCGACGATCGGCGTAGGTCAGGCGGGAGACCTCGCCGGAGACGGCCTGCCCGCCGGCGAGCTCGGGAGCCACCGCGGCCAGCGCCCGCCGGGCGGCACCGAAGGCCCGCGCCTCGATCGCCCGGGTCTTCCCGCGGTCAAAGAGGATGGCCGGCAGGGACGCCGCCGCCCGCCGGTGGGCGCCGATGGCCGCGTTCTCGAGGACGGAGAGCCCCGGGAACAGACGGATGGCCTGGAAGGTCCGGGCCAGCCCGCGCCCGGCGATGTCCTGCGGCCGGCCCCCGGTGACCTCTTGGCCGTTGACCAGGATGTGCCCGACGGCCGGCCGGACGAAGCCGGAGATGGCGTTGTAGACCGTGGTCTTGCCGGCCCCGTTCGGCCCGATCAGGCCGACGATCTCGCCGGCCCGGACTTCCAAGCTAAGCCCCTCGACCGCCTTGAGGCCGCCGAAAGTCACCGACAGGTCGCGGACCTGGAGCACCGGCGCCCCGGTCAAAGCCGTCGCGGCGACCTCCACATCCTCGCCGGCGGTCCCGTCGGCGGCCTCGCCCCCGTCCTCTTCGACCGCCTCCCCCTCCCCGCCGCCCAGGCCGGTACGGGCCGGGAAGATCCCTTGCGGGCGGAAGCGGACGAGGGCGACGAGGACGAAGCCCCAAATGAGCATGCGGTAGACGGCCCACTCTCGGAGCAACTCCGGCAGGACGACGATGGCCGTAGCCCCGACCAGGATCCCCGGCAGGTTGCCGATGCCGCCCAGGATGACCAAGCAGTAGATATTGATAACTTCGTTGAGGGTGAAGTTCTCCGGAAAGACCGCCGCCTGCCAGCCGGCGAAGAGGACCCCGGCGACCGCCGCCAGGCAGGCCCCGAGGACGTAGGCACCAAGCTTGAACCGGGGCAGGTCGACCCCCGAGGCGGCCGCCGCCAGTTCGTCGTCGCGCAGGGCGACCCAGGCCCGCCCGAGGTACGATTTCGTCAGGCGAAGGACAAGGAGCCCGGCCAGAGCCAGGAGGACCAGCATCACGTAGTAGAACCCGGTCAGGTCGCGGACCTGCGGCCCGGGATGGAGCCCGGGGATGAGTCGGAAGGGGTCGAGCCGGACGATCCCGTTCGGCCCATTGGTCAGGTTCACCGGACGGTCCAGGTTGATCAGGAGGAGGCGGACGATCTGGCCGAAGCCCAGGGTAGCGATGGCCAGGTAGTCGCCGTACAGGCGGAGGGCCGAGAAGCCGAGGACGGTCGACAAGGCGGCCGCCAAAGCCAGGGCGATCAGGAGGACGACCGGGAAAGACAGGTGCAGCCCCAGCTGCGGCGAGGCCAGGAGGGCATAGGCATAAGCCCCCAGAGCATAGAAGGCCACGTTGCCCAGATCGAGCAGGCCGGCGAACCCGGCCACCACGTTGAGGCCCAAGCCGAGGAGGGCGTAGATGCCGATCAGCGTCGCCAGGCGCAGCCAGTACTGGTCCGGGAGGAGGACCGGCAGGGCCAGGACGACCGCGGCGACGCCGGCCGTGAGGATCAACCTGGCCAACCGGTTTTGGGGGAGTCCCGCAAGGAGTCTCGCGGGGATCAGGGTTTTCACGTCAGGCACCCCCCGCCGCCTCAGGCGCGGGTCGTGGCCACCCGGCCGAAGAGCCCGGCCGGTCTGACCAGAAGGACCAGGATGAGGACGCTGAAGGTGATCACGTCGCGGTAGACCGGGGCGACGAAGGCCACCCCGAGGCTTTCGATGATCCCCAGGAAGAGCCCGCCCAGGGCGGCGCCGCGCAGGTCGCCGATGCCCCCCAGGACGGCCGCGGTGAAGGCCTTCATGCCCGCCCCGAAGCCCATGAAGAAGTCGACCTGGGTGTAGTACACTCCGACCAGGACGCCCCCCGCCCCGGCCAAGGCCGAGCCGATGAAGAAGACGGTGGCCACGACCTTGTCTGGATCGAGGCCACAGAAGGCCGCCGCCTCCCGGTCTTCGGCCACGGCCCGCATCGACCGGCCGACGGAGGTCCGCCGGACCAGCCACTCCAACCCCAGCATCAGAAGGAGCGAGGCGGCCAGCATGAGGGTCCGTGGGCCGGACAGGACGACCCCGCCGGCCGACAGCGACCAGGATAGGTTGAGGGCCGCTCCCACCGGATAGACCTTGGCCCTGGTCCCGAAGATGAGCATGATCGCGTTCTCGAGGATGATCGACACGCCGAGGGCGCTGATCAGCGGGGCCAGTCGGGTGGCCGAACGGAGGGGCCGGTAGGCGAAGCGTTCGATGCCGAGGCCGAGGAAGCCGGCGCCGGCCGCCGCGACGACCAGCATCATCGCCAGCAGGGCGGGCCCTCCGGCCAATCCGGTCAGGCCCAGGGCCCCGATCAGGGCGGCCAGGCCCCAGCCGAGGTAGGCGCCGACCATGAAGACATCACCGTGGGCGAAGTTGAGCATCCCCAGGACCCCGTAGACCATCGAATAGCCCAGGGCGATCAAGGAGTAGAGGCTGCCGACGGTGAGGCCGTTCAGGATGGTCTGCAGGAGGGCCGTCATCCTCAGTCCCCCGCCCGGCCGACGAAGTTGAAGGCCCCGTTCTTGACCTGGAAGATGAAGATGCTCCCACCGGACAGGTCGCCCTTATCGTTGAAGCCGATAGGCTGGCCAAGGATGCCCATGTAGTTCACGGTCCCGTGGACCAAGGGCAGGACGTCGGCCCGGGTGACCTTGCCACCCTTGGCGGCGGCCGCGTCGGCGATGGCCTTCAGGAGGATATTGGTGGCCTCGTAGCTCTGTCCGGCGAAGATGCTCATCGAGCCGTACTTGCCTTCGAAACGGGTGACGAAGTCCTTCGCCGCCGGGACGTCCTTGAGGGATGGGGTGATACTGGTGACGTAGGCCCCTTCCAGGGCGGCCCCGCCGGCCTTGGCGAACTGGTCGGGTTCATACAGACCGTCGCCGCCCATCACCCCGGCGGTGATCCCGAGAGCCCGCATCTGCTTGGCGATCATCGCCCCCTGGGCCGGGTCGGGGATGGCCAGGAAAACAAGGTCCGCGCCGAAAGCCTTGACCCGCCCGAGGATGGGCGAGAACTCCTTGTCATCGGCGGCGATCTGCCCGCGGTCGACCGTCACCGATCCAAGCTTGGCGAAGGTCGCCGCGACCTGGTCGGCCAGCCCCTGACCATAGGTGCTCTTGTCGTCAATGATGTAGACCTTCTTCGCCTTTACCTGGTCGACGATGAACTTCGCGGCCGCCGGACCCTGCTGGTCGTCGCGCGGGCAGACCCGGTGCATGACCTTATAGCCGCCTTCGGTGAGGCTCGGGTTGGTGGCCGACTGAGAGATGATCGCCAGACCGGCCCGCTCGTAGACGGGCAGCGAGGAGTTGACGGCGCCGCTGTTCATCGGACCGATCACGCCGACCACGTTCTTGTCGGCGGCCAGCTTCTCCGCGGCCAGGGTGGCCTTGGCCGGCTCGGCGCCGTCATCGGCCACGACCACCTCGACCTTGACCCCCTTGAGACGACCCGAGGCGTTGAACTCGTCGACAGCCATGTTTATGGCGTTGAGTGAGTCCTGTCCGATCTTGGACAGCGAGCCGGTGAACGGCCCCGCCGCCCCGATCTTGATCGTCGCCGGCCCCCGCGAGCAGCCGGCCAGCCCGGCCGAAGCGGTCAGGACCAGCGACGCGGACAAGACCGCGGTCATGGCCGGGCGAACGATCTCGAAGGTCCTCTTGGTGAACTGTGCGAACATCGGCAACCCCTCCAAGGTTGAGATTTGGCGGCAGAACCGCGGTGCGGCCCCGCCGAGGGAAAGCAAAAAGCCTCCATCCCCAAAACTGGGGACGGAGGCTTCCTTCCGCGGTGCCACCCCGATTGACGCCCAAACCCTTCAGGGCGCGAGTCTCGAAATCAGTAATCCCGAGGCTCGGCAGGGCGTCCTCTTTGACGGGTACGAACATACCCGCTCCCTTGTCACGGTGGGAGCTCCGGCTAGAACCCTAACGGCCGAAGGCCATCGGGTCGCGGCTCACGGGCCCATTCGACTCGCCCACTCGCGCCGGTCTCCCACTGCCACCGGCTCGCTTTGCCGAGCTACCGCGGGTCTACTCGCCCCGTTCATCGCCTTTGTCGCTATTGCTTGTAATCCTACCCCAGGACTCGGGAGCTGTCAAGGGGACATTTCTCGCCTTCACCCGTTGACGGCCCGGTGGGCCAGGGCCACGGCCATATCGTCGAGGTGGCCGAGGCCGACCCCCAGGAAGACGGCCACGTTGACGTGCTCGCCCGCCCTGGCGATGCCGACCTTTCCGCCGACGTTGAAGCCCAGGGCTTTTGAAGATACCATGGCCAAGGCGTCGCGGGTGGCACCGGCGACCGCGCCCTCGTGGTGATGGATGTCGTTGATCACCCCTTCACGTTTGGCCGCGACCACCGCCCGCTCGACCACCTTGGGCACGGAAGAGACGTACTCGCCGCCGAAGTCGACGGCGGCCACCTTGATCCCCTTTTCGCCGAAGGACTTCTTCAGCGAGGCTTCTTCCTCTCGGCTGGCTGAGATGGCCATCACCACCGCCGCTCTGGCCACCCAGGTGTTGTCGCTCATGGTCTACCCGCTCCCCTCAAAACTTCCACAGGGCCAACTTGGTGACGTCGTCCATGGCCCGCTCGAGGGGTTCGCCGAGCAGCTCGGTCGCGTAGAGCTCACCGGCGTAGATGATGGTCCCCTCCATGAGGTGCCCGGTATAGGCATGACCCGCGACGTCGCCCAGGGTGGCGTGGGCGTGAATGGCCGGTTTGCCGTCGCGCAGCGAGAAGCTCCCCACGCAGTTGCCGATCTCCATGTGGCGGTCGAAGTGGACGTTCTTGTAGGTCGCGTCGGACTGGTCGAAGAAGCCGATGACCCCGCTCTTGACCGCCCCGATCACGGTGAAGTGGCCGATCTTGATCTCGTGCTTGGCGGCGAACTCCTCGAGGTAGTCGAGAAGGTCGGCGTCGTGGTCGATGCGGGCCATGAAGCGCCGCCCGACCTGGAATTCCCTGACCATCATGGTCGATCTCTCCTTCGTCGTCTTGAATGACATGGCCGGCGGGTCCCAATCCCACCAGGGCCGCGAAAGGGGCGGCGGCGTGGAAAAAGCCGCCCGCCGGCGGCCATTAGTCTTCCCGGAAACTCCCTCGATTTCCTGCGTCCCTCAGAGGATGACGATTTTGTTGCCGCCGCCCTGCCGGCCGAGACGAAGGGCATCGCCGGCCCGGCGGACGAGGCTCCCGGAGCCCTGAACCTCCGGCCCCGGGAAGGTTGCCCCCCCGATGGTTGCCGTGACCCGCGGGCCACTCGGGTCGCGGTAGCGTTCGACGGCCAGCCGGACCCGTTCGGCCAGGACCTCCAGACCGGCCCGGTCGGTCTGAGGAAGGAGGGCCATGAATCGGTCGCCGTGATAGCGACAGACCACGTCGGCCTCGCGGGTCATCCGGGTCAGCAGGGTGGCCACCTGGCAAAGGACCTGGTCGCCGGCGCCGCGACCGTACTGCTGGTTGACCCGGGCCAACTCGTCGATGTCCAGGCGGAGGCAGGAAACCGCGTAACCGTAGCGCTTCCCGCGGGCGACCTCCTGCTTGGCCCGCTCCCTGGCGTAGGCCCGGGTGAAGAGGCCGGTCAGATCGTCGCGGATGACCAGCTGCCGGAGGATCCGCTCGCGGCGGCGGAACTCGTCCCGGAGGCGCTTGGCCCTGGTCGCCGAACGGATGCAGGCGGCCAACTCCCGCGGTTCATAGGGCGGCGCGAGAAAATCGCAGAGCTGGACGTCCCGCAGGCGGACAGGCATGGCCGGCGGTTCGTCCCGACCGTCGATGACGACCACCGGGATGAGCCAGGCCTCGTCGTCCCGGGCCAGGGCGACAATGACGCCATCGGCCCCCGGCCCTTGGATGACGATGACATCCGGGGCGGCGCGATGGGCCGTGGCGACCGGGTCCTCCCCGGTCGTCGATATGACCTCGTAGCCCAGTCCGCTCAGCCGGAGACATAGGTCATCGGTCTCCGGGCCGGCTGTGACGGCCAGGACCCTTGGCGCCCGCTGCTTCATCTCGCCCCTCCAGACCTGATGCCAGGAAAGGTTGCCTTTCCGCTTCGACCCTCCGTTTTTCGCCGCCAGACGACAAAATCCTGCCGGGCCCGACCGGGGCGGCCGGCGTCCGCCTGAAAACTCAGGCGGGGCGCGGGTTCCCAGGATTGACCCGGCGAACCGCGACCCGCTTGTCCACACCCTGTCAACAACTGGGGATAAGTCGAACGGACGTTTGCCCCGCTAGATGAGGTACATGTCGGCCGCGGCCGGCAGACCCCGGCGGTCGACAGGAATCGGGGGGTGTCGGATTCCGTCAGCCGTCTCGGTCCTTCAACACGACGGAGATCAGCGTGTCGCGGCCCGCTTCGACGGACGTCCGATGAGTGACGGAAATCCCCACGACGTCCGCTGAGGCGGCGACGAGGACCGGCGACAAGGCGCTCTTGCCGCGGGTTCTGACGGCCATCAGATCGAACCGCACCAGCGGCTGCCCGGCCCGGACCCCATCCCCCTGGTGGACCAGCGCCTCAAAGCCTTCGCCGCCAAGTTCGACGGTATCCAGACCCAGGTGGACGATGACCTCGAGCCCGGCCGAGGTGGTGACGGCCAGGGCGTGACCTCCGGGAAAGAGGACCGTGAGCCGGCCGTCGCACGGGGCGACGACGGTGGCCGGCCGCCCTTCGGGACCGGGATCCGGGTCGATGGCCACCCCGTCACCGGCCATTCGCTCCGAAAAGACTGGGTCGGGGACGTCATCGAGGGCCACGACCCGCCCGCTAAGAGGGGCCAGGAGGTCCACCTTCATCGCCCATCTCCCCTGCTCATCGCCCTTCGCCCTCGGCTCCGGCGAGTCCGTCGAAGCCGATCAGCTCGATGCCGAGTTCGCCCACGACGGCCCGGAGGCGGGGATCACACATCACCGCGAGTTCCCGGGGTCGTTTGTCGGTCAGGCTGCTGATCGACCGCAGCTCCTCGTCGACCATCCCGGCGTGGGTGATCAGCTCGGCCGGACTGCGGCGCAGGTTCCGGAGCCAGCCGATGACCTTGTCGACGGTCATCTCCTCGCGTAGACGGAGGAGCCCGAGGGTCTTCCCCGGATGGGCCAGCCCGCTCGCTTCGACCACCCGGGCCGCGCGACCGGCGTAGCGGGCGTAGACGAGGTCCGTCGGGTCGAACCGGAGGAGGCTCGTCTGCCACGGCAGGTCCCTTGGTAAGACCACCCGCATCGCCATGACCCCGCGGCTCTTCGCCAGGTCGACGGCGACCTCGGTCAGCCCGGGGGCGAGGTGGACGTCGTGGTGGCTGTCGAGGTGGGTCGGCAGGCGGCCGACCAGGTCCACGAAGCGATCAAGCTGGGCTTGCCACTCCCTGGCCACTTCCCGCGGCTTGGCCAACTGACGGAGTGGGGCGAAGCCCTTGCGGAACCGCCCCTCCCCGTCGACGAGGGACGGGACCTCCTTCGCCGGCAGGACCGGTCGGCCGGCCGTGAGCACCAGGTGCAGTCCGAGGTGCAGGCCCGGGTGGTCGCGGGCGATGGCCGCGGCCTCGGGTGCGGCGGGCATGTTGACCATCATCGTCGTCGAACTGACGATGCCGTCCACATGGGCGGCGATGATCCCGCGGACCACGGCCGGGGTCAGGCCGAAGTCGTCGGCGTTGACGATCAGGCGGAACATGGGTCTCCCCTCCCGGTGTCCCGTGCTTGGTCGTGCCGGGCTTCTTGGTTCATCTCCTCCGGGGCTTCGACTATCTTCTCAGATATATAGGGTTCGAGTAGATCCAGGGGTGCCAGCTTCCCCGCCGGCGACGGGCCTCGGCTCGGTAGACGCCGGGCGCTTCGACCCTCGCGCAAAGCCGCGTCCCACTAACCTCGGATACGACGGCGCCGTCCCGGCGGATGGCTAGTCTGGCCGCGGCCGGGACGGTGAAATTCAACTCCAGCGGTCCCTCGGCGACCTCATCACCCGGAAGGACGAGGCGGCCAGGGCCAGGGCCAGGGCCCGGCTCCCGGCCACCGGGTGGGTCCGAGCGCCCGGCCTCTCCAGGCCGGCGCCCCCAGAAACGGGCCCCCTTGGACGGCCCCTGGTTGGCCAGGACAATCAGCGAGCGGCCGCGGCGAAGGGCCCCAAGGACGGTCGAGCAATCCTCCGCCGGCGCGCCGGTCAGGGGAGCCTCCAGAAGGACGTTGGTCCGCAGGGTCCGGAAGGCGAACCCGTAGGTCATCGCCCGCAGCGGGCGGCCGAAGACCGTGCCGTGTTCGCCATGGGCATCGAGGCCTCCGATGGCCGGGACGGCCCGCCGCCGGCCGAGGGCGTCCCAGAGGGCCAGGGACCGCGGGTCGGGAGTCGGCCCGAAAAACCCCGGGAAGAGCAGGGCCCGAAGGACGGCCGGCCAGTTGCGCCCGTAGCCCAGGGCCTCGGAGTAGAAGTTCCACACCTCCAGCCCGGTGAAGAGCCCGTCGGGCATCGGCGCGCCGGGTTCGTCGGCCCAGCGGAGGGCCGGCCGCCACTCGTAACTCGGCACTCCGAAGAGCGCGCTGCCCCGGTCGAAGGGGTGGGCGATGAAGCCGAAGCCTCCCTTGGAAGCGACCGCGGCGACGTACCGATCGGATCCGCCGAGGACCGCCGGGACCACCTCGTCCAAACCGAAGGCCAGGTAGTGCTCCTTCTCCGGGCTGACCTCCTGGCCGACGAGGAGCAGGACGCCCCCATGCCAGCCTTCGTAGCGCTTCCCTGCCAGGCTGTCGTGGTCGGTCAGGACCACGAAGTCGAGACCGGCCGCCGCGGCCGCGGTGATGATCCCCGGGACCGTCCCCCGCCCGTCGGAGTACGTCGAGTGGACGTGGATCGCCCCGGTGTACTCGTGGAGCGATGGCGCCTCGGCGAGGGGTGGATCACCCGGCCGCGCGACCGCGGTCACCAGTCGATCTTCCGCCCGAGGATCGCCGTCAGCAGCCTGACGCAGGCCTGCACGTCACCGTAGTCGACGATCTCCGACGGCGTGTGGATGTAGCGGGTCGGGATGGAGATGGTCCCCGAGGGGACGCCCTCGCGGGTCAGGTGAATCGCCCCGGCGTCAGTCCCTCCCTGCTCGAGGACCTCGAACTGGTGGGGGATGTTCTCGGCTCGGGCGACTTCAGCCATGAGTCCCTTGACCTTCGGGTGGGCGACGAGGCTCGAGTCCTTGACCTTGATGGCCGCCCCGCCCCCGAGTTCGACGGCCATCGTCAGACCCTTCGGGGTGTCCCCCGTGCGGGTGACGTCGACGGCGATGCCGAGGTCCGGCTCGACGGCAAAGGCCGCGGTCCGAGCACCGCGCAGTCCGACCTCTTCCTGGACGGTGAAGACGAAACTGACCTGGTTGGGCGTCTTCTTGAGCTCCCGGGCGGCCTGGATGATCACCGCGCAGCCGATTCGGTCGTCCATCGACTTGGCCACGAGGCGGTCGCCGAGGTCCTCAAACGGGCGGTAGTACCCGGCCGAGTGCCCTATGCCGACGGCCTTTTCCGCCTGGGCCCGGTCCTTCGCCCCGATGTCGATGAAGAGCCTGTCGGACCGGAGGTCCTTCTGATCCTCGAGGCGCTCCGAGCCGACGATGCCGACCGTCCCGTCGGCGAAGACGACCCGCTCCCCGAGGAGGATCATCGGATTGACCCCGCCGATGGTCCCGAAGCGCAGGAAACCCTTATCGTCGATGTGGGTGACCATCACCCCGATCTCGTCCATGTGTCCGGCGACCATGATCTTCTTCCCGCCGGTGCCCTTGCCGCGCCTGGTGGCGATGAGGTTGCCGAGCGGGTCGACCCGGATTTCGTCGACGCTCGCCCCGACCTCCTCTTCGATGATCCGCCGGACCTGGTCCTCGCTGCCGGAAGGACCGTAAGCCTCAACGAGTCTCTTGATCAGCTCTTTCACAGCTTCAGTCCCCCTTCGGCGATCTTCTTCAAAGCGGTGGTCAGCAGCCGGACCGTGTTCTGCAAGTCGTCGAGACTGCAGACCGAGACGGGCGAATGGATGTAACGGCAGGGCACTGAGATCGACGCCGCCGGCGCGCCCTCGCGGGCCAGGTGGATGCGGGCCGCGTCGTTCCCGCCGGAGATCGCCCGGCGGAACTGGTAGGGGATGCCGGCCGCTTCGGCCGTGGACCTCAGGAACTGGACCAGGCGCCGGTCGGCGATGGTCCCGGCATCCATGACCGACAGGGCCGGACCTTTGCCGATGACCGTCGCCTGGCCCTCCGGGTCGGTGCCCGGCGTGTCCGAGCAGACCGTGCCCTCGAGGACCAGTCCGATGTCGGGGGCGATGTCATAGGCGGTCACGGTCGCCCCGCGGAGACCGAGTTCTTCCTGGACGGTGAAGGCGCCGAAAAGGTCGATCTTGAGACGCTGCCCGCGCAGGGCCCCAAGCCCCTCCAGCAGGGCCAGGCAGCCGACCCGGTCGTCGAGGGCCTTGCCCTTGGCCAGGCCGTCGCCGAAGGGCTCAAAGGCCGTCGTGAAGACGGCATAGTCGCCGACTTTCGCCAGCCTCTCGGCTTCCTCTCGGCTCTTGGCCCCGATGTCGATGAAGAGGTGATCGGCATCGATGACCCGCTCGCGTTCCCTCGGCTCCTGGAGGTGGATGGGCTTGCCGCCGATGACCCCGGGCAGGCGCCGCGGGCCGACGAGGACGGCCTTGGTCAGGAGGACCCGGTCGTCGATCCCACCGACCTTGCGGAAACGGAGCAGTCCTTCCTTCTCGACGGCCGAGACCATCAGGGCGATTTCGTCCATGTGGGCGGCGACCATCACCCGGAGACCCCGGCCCTTCCGGTGGGCGACCAGGTTGCCCAGGGTGTCGACGCTGACATCGTCGGCCATGCCGGCCAGCTGCTCGCGGATGATCTTGCGGACCTCGTCCTCCTGGCCGGACGGGCCGGGGGCCTCGGACAGGCGGCGGAAGAGCTCAATCGTCTCGGCCGGCAGCGGTGCGGTTGGCTTGACCCCGGTTGCCTT
>DASXUT010000114.1 GCA_036504675.1 Bacillota bacterium
CGACGCGCCTGGAACAGATTCGCCAGGGCGAGGCGGCCTTGGCCCAGGCGGCGGCCACGGCCGAGCGGCTGAAGCCGGACTTCGACCCGCCCGACCCGCTCGTCTTCGAATCGGCCGGGCAGTCCCGCCTGGCCGAGTTGAGCCAAGAGCTGCGTTCTCTGACCGCCGCCCGCGAGGGCCTGGAACGAGAGATGGGCGACCTTGGTAAGCAGTTGGCCGAGGGCGGCGAAAGCGGGGAGAGCGGGCCCGCCCCAGACTCCCGGCCCGGCTTGGGACCGGACTCCCGACTGGATGACCTGCGCCGGCTGCAGTCGGCCCTCAAGGCCGCCGATGAGGAGTTGACCCTGGCCCGGAGTCGGTCCGGTGACGACCGGCTCGGAGCCCTCCGCACGCGGTTGGCGGCCCTCGGCGCCGCCGCAAGATCGGCCCAGCAGGCGGGCCTGGCCGTGGCCGCCACGGCGGTCATCCTGGGCCTGGCCCTTGGCCTGACCGTCACTCCCGCCCTCTTCTTCCTGGCCGGGCTGGCCCTGCCGGCCATCGTCTTGGCCCTCTCCTCGAGGCGCTCTTACACCGCTCAGGCCGCGGCCGTCCAGGCTCAGCTGGATCAGGCCGGGACCGAGGAAGCCTCAGCCGCGCAGCGCCGGCGTGACCTCGAAGCCAAACGGGCGGACATCTTGGGCCAGGCCGGGGCCGAGTCGGCCGCCGACCTCGACCGGATCGTCGTCGACCTGGCCAAGGACCTGGCTCAAAACCGTGAGCGGCGGCGGTTGGTGGGCGGCGCCCTGGAGGCCGCAGGCACCAAGCTCGAACGGGTCAAGCAGGAAATGGCCGCCGCCAAAGCTGAACGGCAATCCCTTCTGGCCCGGGCCGGGGCGACCACGCCCGAGGATTTCCTGGTCCGGGCTGAAGGGTACAAGCGGTACATCAAGGGGATGGAGGAGCGCCGCCGGCTGGACGAACTCCTCCGCCAGACGTTGAGCGGTGACCGCCCGGAAAAGCTGGAGACCAGTCTGGCCGAGCTGACGGCGGGCCTGCCGGACGGGGCCGCGCCCTTTCCGGAGGCCGTCCTCGAGGTCAAGGAACGAGACCTCAAGGAGGTCCGCGATCAGTTGTCGGCGATGGAGAAGGACTTGTCCAAAGAGAAGGGGACCCTCGATGGCCGCTATACGGAGTTGCCCGACCCGGCCGACCTCGATCGGCGGCTCCAGTCGGCCCGGACCGAACTGACGGCCCTCGTTGAGACGAGGGAGGTCCTGACCAAAGCCCAGGAGTTCATCACCCTGGCTTCGGAACAGGTGGCCCAGCGCTTTGCGCCGGCCTTGAACGCCGAGGTCGCCCGGCAGGTGGCCCGGCTGACCGGTGGGGCCTATCCGGAAATCCGCGTCGACAAGGGGCTGGCCATGGGCGTCATCGTCGATGGGACGAGCCACCGGGTTCAGGACCTCAGCCGGGGCACTCTGGACCAGTTCTACTTCGCCCTCCGCCTGGCGGTCACCAACCTGCTCACCGAGGGGCGCGAACCGGCCCCCTTCATCCTCGACGATAGCCTGGTCCACTACGACGACCGGCGGATGGCCGCCGCCCTCGATGTGCTGGCCGAGGTCGGCCGGACCAACCAGGTCATCCTGTTCACCTGCCACCGCCGTGAGGTCGAGGCGGCCAGGGCCATGGAGCCCGGGCGGGCCCTGGTGACCGAGCTTTGAGCCCACTCGACCCGGTCATCTGGCTCTTCCCGGGAGATCAAGGTGGCCAACTTCTCGATGATCACAGGGGCCCGTAGACCCAAACCGGGTGTGGGCTGGGCATAACCTCACCCGCTGGTGGGCGTGGTATCGACTCCAGGCTTCGGTGGTCTTTGTTCTTCTACCCTAACTGACCACCTCGATTCCACCGTATCTATCGTGAGGTAATATTGCCCCGGGCCGAAATGGAGATAGGAGACACCGGCAGCGGTACCCCTGACATTGGCCACCGCGGTAAGCC
>DASXUT010000115.1 GCA_036504675.1 Bacillota bacterium
GAATGTGGCTCCAATATACTGGCGGGTTGTTCTCCTACTCGGATTGCTGAGTCAGTGGACCTTGTCACCAGCTCTCCCCGCAGTTGGAGGCCACCGGTCGAATACGTCGCCGACAACGTGGCTGAGACAATGACACGCATCATCTTGAGCCACAGGCAAGCAGATAGCTCAGAGGAAATATGGGTTCGTAAATGCACTGCCAAGGTCGCCCAGTAGGCATCTTACATGTCCCACTCGAGGGGAGTGACGCTGCAATGCCCACCGCCCGGGCCCGGGGGAACCATTTAGCCGCTGTTATTGGACTGGGGTATGTTGGCCTACCTCTTGTCATATCATTGGCTCGTTCAGGTTTCATGACATATGGAGTAGATACTGATCCTCATCGGGTCAAATGTTTGGCTAACGGGGCCTCCTACGTTACGGACGTGACCAGCGCAGCAGTCAAGGAGGCTCTGGAATCAGGACTCTTCAAGGCCAACCACGGACTATGAGGTGGTAAGGCAGTGTGAAGTAGTGATCATATGCGTTCCAACGCCGTTTGAGAAAATCAAAAGACCCAGATATATCTCATATTGCACTTGCTTCTCAGGAAATAAGCAAGAGATTGCACGCCGGGATGCTAATAATCTTACAGAGCACAACATATCCAGGCACAACGGAAGACCTCATTGACCATGTGGTTAGGGAGGAAGGCTATGAACCGGGTAAGGACGTGTTCATTTGCTTTTCCCCCGAGCGAGTAGACCCAGGGAACAAGGGTTATGGCCTTGGCAATACCCCTAGGGTTGTCGGTGGGATTACACCAGAGTGCACAAGGCGAGGCGTCGACTTTTGGAGCAACGTTGTGAGCGAAGTTGTCCCAGTCAGCTCCAGTAGAGTGGCTGAAATGGTCAAGCTACTCGAAAATACCTTCCGGGCTAGCAACATCGGGCTTGTTAACGAAATGGCTGTAATGTGTGAGCGGATGGGCATCGACGTGTGGGAAGTCATCGACGCTGCGGCAACGAAGCCGTTCGGGTTCATGCCATTCTACCCTGGGCCGGGGATCGGGGGTCATTGCATCCCCCTCGACCCTATGTATCTAGCGTGGAAAGCCAAGGCGTATGGGTTTTTTAACCGCTTCATCGAATTAGCCGGAGAGATTAATGGCAACATGCCTCGTTACATAGTAATGAAAGTACACGAAGCTCTGAACCTATGCGGTAAGGCGCCAAGAGGCAGTTCGGTGCTCATCTTAGGGGTCGCATATAAGCGAGACGTGGCTGATCTACGGGAGTCTCCGGGGATTGAGATCCTCAGACTTCTTCGAGCTGAAGGGGCACGTGCTGACTTCAATGACCCTCTTGTCCCCCAGCTCAGCGAGGCGGAAGAGGTTCTGAGCAGTGTCTCGCTAACCGAGCAATTTTTGTCATCATATGATTGCGTCTTGCTGGTGACGGACCACTCTAGCTACGATTACCGATTTATAGCAGCTAGTTCGCGGTTAGTCGTAGACACCCGCAATGCATTCCGGGGCATTCCGGGGCATTTCGAGTCATAGGATCATCCGCCTCGGCGTGCCCACCCCGTCGCCTGCCCTGTGGGAGGAACTGGTCTTGCCCCGGCTTCGTAGACAGATTTGCGCTTGGTTCTTCTTACGCTACCTTCTCTGCTCGAACCCGTTCTTCGTATTCCGTGGGGGATGAGTAGCCGAGGCCGGAATGTAGCCGCTGGCGGTTGTAGAAGACCTCGACCCATTCGAAGATCGCCTGCGCCGCCTCGGCCCGCGTCCGCCAGGTCCGCCTCTCAATCAGCTCCGCCTTGAGCGTTGCGAAGAAGCTCTCCGCCACCGCGTTGTCGAGGCATTCGCCCTTCCGGCTCATCGAGGCAGTGATCCCGGCGCCGGCCAGGGCCGCCTGGTAGACCGACGAAGTGTACTGGCAGCCGCGGTCGGTGTGGTGCACCAGTTCGCCTGGCCGAGGGCGGCGACGCCGTATGGCCATGTCCAGAGCGCTCAGGGCGAGCTCCGTGCGCAGGTGGTCGGCCATCGACCAGCCTACGACGCGCCGCGCGTAGCAGTCCATGAGCGTCGCCAGGTACAGCCAGCCCTCTTGGGTCGGCACATAGGTGATGTCTCCGAACCAGAGCTGGTTTGGAGCCTCGGCCACGAAATTCTGGGCCACCAGGTTGGCGGCGACCGGCGCGGCGGGGTTGACAATCGTCGTCCGTACCCGGCGCCGCGGCCGGCGGACGCCGCTGAGGCCGCTCGCCCGCATCAGCCGGGCGATACGCTTCCGCGAGGTGGCCACGCCTTCCATGGCAAGCTTGGCGCGCACCCTGGGCGCCCCGTAGGTCCCCCGGCTGGCTCGGTGGATGGAGCGAATGCGCTCCGTCAAGGCCGTGTCCTTCCGGGCCCGATGTGACGGACCACGCTGCCGCCAGGCATAGTATCCGGCCCGCGAGACCGTCAGCACACGGCACATGAGCGAAACCGCATGATTCGCCTTCTCCACCTCGATGAACCGATACCGGCTCACCGGGTCTCGCTCTCCCTCACGAAGAAGGCCGCGGCTTTTTTTAGGATCTCGCGCTCCTCGCGCAGGACCCTGTTCTCCCGACGCAGGCGCTGCAGTTCGGCCTTCTCGTCAGTGGTCAGGTCGCCCGGCCGGCCACGACCGGCATCGGCTTCGGCCTGGCGCACCCAGCGACGCAGCCCCTCGCCCGAGATCCCAAGTTCTCTCGAAACCTCGAGGATCGACTTGCCGCTCGTCCGTACCAGCTCAACAGCCTGAGACCGGAACTCAGCCGGATACGGGGGATGGCTTCTTGGCATTGACCCCACCCTTCCTGGACTTCCCTACATCCCAAGTGTAGGGTTGTCCACGAAAGCGGGTCAAGTCCAAACTCACAAAGGCTGAGCGTGAAGCCGCGGCTGGCAAGGACTAGTTGGGCGTCTTTTCGGATGCGCGCTCGTGCGCAAGTCGCCGGGGGGCCTAGTTCATGCGTATTCTCTTAGTTACCCAGTATTTCTGGCCTGAGGAGTTCAGAGTCAACGACTTGGCGGCGGGGCTCCTGGAGAAAGGTCACGAAGTCACCGTCTTGACGGGCGTACCAAACTATCCGGTTGGCAGCTTTTTCAGGGGATACGGGCTCCGAGGGCCAAGACGCGAGTCGTTTCATGGGGCAAGGGTATTCCGTGTCCCTATAGTGCCGAGGGGGAAGAGCAAGATTACTCTACTTGCCAACTACATGTCGTTCGTACTATCCGCTTCCTTACTGGGGCCTGCTCTTTGTAGGGGTGACTTTGAGATTATAGTCGTTAACCAGTTGTCGCCAATAACTATGGCTATTCCCGCAATACTTTTGAAGAGGGTGAAACGTGCCCCCTTGGTATTATGGGTTCAGGACTTATGGCCCGAAAGCCTCTCCGCCGCCGGAGGGATCCGTTGGCAACCACTGCTAAAGGGAATCGAAAGGCTAGTCAGTTTCATATACAAACACTGCGACCTCATCATGGCTCAATCTGAGGCCTTCTTCCCTTCCATTCTTGCACTGTACGACGATTCCCGAAAGTTGAGGTATCTACCGAATTGGGCGGAAAGTACTTACGGTCTATTGCGCAAGACCGACACCCCTAATAGCCTTCCTGAAGGCTTTATCGTTATGTTTGCAGGCAATGTGGGTGTAGCTCAGGACTTTGGGACCATAATAGCTGCAGCCGATAAGCTTCGGGACAGACAGGACATCAACTGGGTCATCGTAGGGGACGGTCGAGATCTAAATTGGGTCAGACACCAAGTTGAAGACAGAGGGCTAAACAAGACAGTTCATTTACTGGGACGAAAACCGGTGGAGGAAATGCCACGTCTTCTTGTAGGTGCGGATGCTCTATTGGTTACTCTAAAACGTGCCCGCGGGTTGTCCATGACCGTTCCG
>DASXUT010000116.1 GCA_036504675.1 Bacillota bacterium
CCCCGAATCACCCGATACTGACGGACCATGGATGGGTTGCGGCTGGCGAGATTGTGGAAGGAGACCACATAGTCCGCTGCCTGGACAGTGAGGGGGTAGCGCGCCTTCTCGACCCAGACAACGATCAGGTGCCAGCCCGCATTGAGCAGGTAGCGGGTGCGCTTCTCAAACCGGGCCGCGTGACGACCCGCATTATGCCATGCGCCCCCGAAGACTTCCACGGCGATGGGGTAGGCAGCAAGGTCTATGTTGTAGGGACCAACGGCCTTGGACAGGACGGCCTCAACGCTGCGGTCAAGGAGCAGGCCGGCAAGCACTCGCTCGTTGTGGCTGATGTGGGCCTGAGTCCGCTCTTTACCAAGGGCCCTTCGAGCAAGGTCCTCGGGCGTCCTCTTCATGCCGCGGACGGCGGCGTGGGCAGCGGCGGTTCTCTTGCGCCGGCCGGCCGGGCCGAGGAGCTTGTTTCGGACCCGCATCGCCTCGCTGTGGCTGCGGAGGACGTATCCATGGCGGACGAGCAAACGTCTGACGCTGCTGCCAGCAACGCCGATGGAGGCCGCGATCTCGTCCGTGGTCTCGCCGGCCTGGTAGCGATGGTAGAGGTCACCAGGGTTGAACGCCGAGAGTTTTCGGGTCATGTCTACAACCTCCAGACAGACCAAGGGTGGTATATCGCCGAGAACATCATAACACATAACTGCGTCCGGGCGTTCAGGCCGATTGTGAAGGGGTGACCGGCTTGGCTGAGTGCTCAAAGTGCGGTGACTGTTGTCTTGCCATACCGTTCTCCCACACGAAAAAGCAGTTCCAGGAGATGGAGAACCTTGACCAAAGAGACCGTGAGACCATCCTCAAGCACTGGCACCGAATCAGCAAGGCGGAAGCTCTGAGGCGACTGCCGACCTTCAAGGGAGGCAGCGGGGTGCTCTATTACGAGTGTGATCAATGGGATTCAACCAGCCGGCTCTGCACGGCCCATGACGCAAGACCCCCCGTGTGCCGGGGCTTTCCATGGTACGACAGGGATCCAGGCGTTGGGGACATCTCGTATTTGCCGCGGTGCTCATTCTTCCAGGGTCTTCAGCAGAGTGCCGCCTCGTGAAGGGGTGATCCGCCATGCCCTGGCCGTGCCGGCTGGTCGACGGCGAAAAAGTGCGCAGCGGGGAGTATCGACCGCAAGTCGGCGACATGTGGTACATGCCGTGGCTGCTAGAAGACAAGCAGATGCTCGACTTCTATTGCTCCAAGGAATACCACCGTGACTGGCTCGGCAAGCGTCCGCCGCTCATGGTGGTGCTGCCGAACGGCTGCAAGTGGATAATCGACAGTCCATGGCGCGGCGACCCAGGGAGCAGCGGCTGGACGGTCACGGGCGAGGCCCCCAATATCACCGTCATGCCGTCGATCAACTTCGTTGGCAGCTACCACGGCTGGCTCCAGAACGGCGTTTTCAGCAACGACGTCGAGGGACGACAGATCCCACCGGTAAGGGAGGCGAGCTGACTTGGGCGCTGTGCTCGATGTCCAGAAAGCCATGGACCTTGACCGCCCCGACCTGTACCTTTACGCTCCCCTGGTCAAGATCGATGAGGAAAAGCGGCTCGTATTCGGCTACGTGTCCAGTGACCGGGTCGACCTCGATGGCCAGATCGCCGACGCTGAGTGGCTGAAACGCGAACTGCCCGACTGGTTTAGGTGGGGCAATATCCGCGAGATGCATCAACTGTCGGCTGTCGGCGTGGCCAAGGACCTGGAGTGGGATGAGAAGGGCCCTTTTGTGGTGTCCAAGGTCGTCGATGGCGAGGCTTGGAAGAAGGTCAAGGAAGGTGTCTACAAAGGGTACAGCATCGGCATCAAGGGAACCAGGACCCAGCTCGATGCCAAGGCCCCTCATGGCCGGATCGTCGGCGGGAAGATCATAGAGATCAGCTACGTGGACCGACCGGCCAACGAGGATGGCCGGTTCACCCTGTTCAAATCGGTGGGACTGGGGGAGTGGAAGGACATGCAGACCGGGGTGGTCGTGAAGAAGGCAGCCCTGAGCCACGAAGACATCCGGGACGCCATCCAAGGCAAGTTGAACCCCAAGAGTGATTCGGGGGCCGTCGTCGAGCCTGTCAAGCACCGGTGGATCGTCGAGACCTACCCCGACCACGTCATCGTCCAGGAGAACGTATCGGGCAAGTACTACAAAATCCCGTACACGATCTCCGAGGCCGGCGAGGTCACGCTCGGCGATCCGCAGGAGGTCGAGCAGACCTACGTGCCCGTCTCGGCCAAGGCGGCTGTGGCCGAAGCCTACAAGGCTGCGTTCGAGGCGCCTGGGCGCGAGCTGGGCGCCGTTCCCGAGGCCGATTTCGGCGACCCGAAGAACCGAAGGTTCCCGATCACCGCGGCCAAGGACGTCGTGGACGCTGTCAGGCTGATCGGGGCGGCCGACGACCCGGGGACGGTCAAGGCGGCCATCGTCAGGATCGCCCGTCGCAAGGGCAAGGAGTTCGAAGACGCCCTGCCGGCGTCCTGGACCGAGGACAAGAAGGCCGCGAAGGAGGGCAACGACGTGGATAAGCATTGCAAGTGTGGTCGGGCCATGAAGGCTGCCGAGGGCGGCGGGATGGTCTGCCCCGAGTGCGGCAAGCCGTCGGACGAGTGCGAATGCGAGAAGGAAACCATCGGCAAGGCCGTGGCCGGCGAATCCGTCCCGGCGGCCAAGGCCGCGGGTGGCGATCAGGCGACCCAGAAGACGGGTACCGCCGGCGTCCAGCCGACAGCCAAGATGGACTACCAGGGCGAGACGGTCCTGAAAGCGATCAAGGACCAGCTCGATGCCCTCGCCGCCCAGGTGGACGCGGCCCTGAAGTCCATTGCTCCGGCAGACAAGGGGGACGGCAAGGGCGTGCCGATTACCGGCCACGCGGCCCCCGTCAACCCGACCACGATCAAGTCTTCGACCGCTGACCAGCCCGGCCTGGACGGGCTCGTCGCGGCCGAGGTTCAAAAGGCGCTGTCCCCGGATTCCCTGGGCAAGGCCCTGACGGCTGACTCGGTCAAAGCGATCCTGACGGATGTCGCGAAGACGGCGGCGGAAGCCGCTGTGGGCGGGATCCGCGAGAGGCTCGAGAAGCTCGAGCAGACGGCGGCGCCGGCCAAGGGGAACGTGATCGAGATCGACAAGGTCTTTGCCGGCAACCCGGCGGCGGGTGACATCCAAAAGGCGGTCAACGTCATCACCGCCACCGCCAAGGACAACAGCGAACAGGCTCAGCTCGCGCGCGCTTCGGCGATCTATTCGCTGACGCAGCTCGCGCGTAAGGGCTGAAGGCCAGCTATCCCGTCCCGTTATTCAGTCCCTATGGGAGAGTGAGAAACGTGAGCGGCATTGCTGCCGAGCTCCAGAAGACGATTGACGCGTTGAGAGGCGGAGCTGCCCAGAACATCGGCGGGCTTCTCCCCGACGTGATCAAGGAGTGGAACCTGGCCGGCGGGCTCCAGATGTACAATCTCGAGCCCGTGGCGAAAGAGTTTTATCCCGTCTTGTCACCGATCCGCAACATCACGCCGCGCGTGGGCGGCAAGGGCAAGCAGGCCGAGTACAAGGCCATCACGGGAATCAACACCGGCGCGGTCAAGGGCTGGACGGCCGAGGGGTCCGCCGGCGCGGTCATCTCGATCGCGACCTCGAACATCATCGCTCTCTACCGGACGCTGGCCCTCGGCGATG
>DASXUT010000117.1 GCA_036504675.1 Bacillota bacterium
CCGGCCCCGCCCGATGTGCAGCGGCCGCAGGACGGCCACGACGTAACGCCCGACGATGGGGATGCGGCCGAACTCCTCGTCGTCCAGCCCGCCGACGGCGATGAGGACGATGAAGTAGACCGCCGCCGCCAGGCCGACGGCTAGGAGGGTAGCGATCTTGGCATGGTGGACGACGGCCAGTAGGAGGCGGTAGCCGAAGAAGGCCGCGGCGGCCATGAAGGCGCTGGCCACCAGCGGCTTGACCACCGACTTCACCCAGTCCAGGCTGCCCCGGACGAGCCGCTCGACGGCCAGCCAGTTGAGGCCGCCGGCGACGAGGAAGCCGATGACCGTGGCGTAGGCGGCGCCCCTGACGTTCAGGGCCGGGATGGCCGTCAGCCACCAGGTCAACCCGGCCTTGACCGCGCCCCCGGCGATGAGGTTGTAGATGGGGATGGCGCTGCGGCCGAGGCCGTAAAGGATGCCCGAGGTCGTCTGCTGCAGAGATAGGAAGATCGTGGCCACGGCCGCCGCCGAGATGGTCACTCCGGCCCCGGCGTCGCCGAACAGGGTGTCCCCGATCTGGGACGGCAGGACCAGCAGGCCGACGGCCGCCGGGATGGTCAGGGCCAGGGTCAGCTGGAGGCTCTGGACGGTCCGGTGGCGGATGATGTCGGGCCGCTTGAGTTGTCTGGCCTCCGAGATGGCCGGAATGAGCGCCAGGAAGAAGGCCCCCGCGAACATCGTCGGCAGGTTCACCAGCAGCATCGCGGCCCCGCTGAGCTGGCCGAACATCTGGGTCGCCAGGACCTGCTCGATGCCGCCCGCCTTCAGCCTGGCCTGGACCAGGGCGACATCGAGGAATTGGATCAACTGCGCGGCCACGCCGGCGAAGGTGATCGGGATGGCCAGATAGATAATGTTCTTGAGGATGCGCCAGGAGGCGGCCCGATCGCCGCGGTCGAACGGCCCGCCCAGGCGGACCCACACGCCGGTCGGAGGGGTGGTGTCGGCCGGCAGGCCCGCCTCCCCGGGCAGACCGCCCAAGTTGGCTTGACCCAATGGGCTCTGACTCAGGTCGTCAGAGCCGAGGTCGCCCCCGGGCGTGATCCCGAACTGGGCCCGGATTGACCGGTTCTTCCAGACGAGGTAGGCCAGGGAGACGGTGGCCCCGATGACCGCCCCGAAGGTCGCCGCCGCCGCCCCATATTGCACTCCCAAGCGAAAAACGAAGGGGAGGATGATGAACAGGCCGATGACCCTGGCCACCTGCTCGATGAACTGGGACATAGCGAAGGGAGTCATCCGCTGCAGCCCCTGCAGGAATCCCCGGTAGACCGACATCACGGCGACCAGGAAGATGGCCGGCGCCAGGGAGACCATGGACAGGTAGGACCGCTCGTCGATGGAAAAGAGGCGGACCAGGAAGGGCGCCCCCCACCAGAAGAGGAGGGCGAAGACCAAGCCAAGGGAGGATAGCAGCCAGAAGGAGACGGCGAAGACACGCTCGGCGCCTTGACGGTCGTCGACGGCCATCCGCTCGGCGACCAGCCTGGCGATGACGATGTTGACTCCCTGGGTCGAGATGATCAGGAGGATGGTGTAGATGCGGTAGGCCGAGTTGTAGAGGCCCATGCCCTCGGACCCAAGGAGGTAATAGAGGGGGATGACGATCAATCCCCCGATGACCTTCGTGGCAAAGTTGGCCGAGGCCAGGACGAAGGTGCTCCGAAGGAACGATGGCCTGGCGGCCGACGGACCCTGCGACATTGTGGTCCCTCCGGGTGATGACGGACGGCTCATGTCATCTGACTCCTAGACTTAGCCGGATGTTTCAGTCCCCGTGCGGATCGCTTTCACGGCTCCCGGCGGGCCGCCTTCAGGCCGGGATCCCATCGCTTCGCGGGACGGCGGCCTTTTCCGGATGGACGAAGGTCGACACGACGGCGGTCACGGCGGCCAGGATCGCCCCCAGGACGAAGGTGGCGCTGGGACCCAGGACGCGCCAGATGAACCCGCCGAGGATGGGGAAGCCCACGCCGCTGATGTGGTTGATGGTGCTTCCGGTGGACAGAGCCGCCGGGATCTCGGCCCGAGGGCAGATCTTATCGAGGTAGGTCAGCTGGGCCATGTCGAAGTCCATGAACAACTGGTCCAGCCCGAAGATCAGGTAGACCAGGGGAAGGTAGTGGACGTAGGCGTAGCCCAGGTAAAGAAGGGTCAGGGTGGTGTAGTTGAAGACCAGGATACGCCGCTCGCCGAAATGGTCGATGACCCGCCCCATCAGGGGTCGGGTGAAGAAGGAGACGATGCTGACCGTGCCGATGGCCACCGAGATCTGGGCCGCCGACAGGCCGTACAGGCTGGCCAGCGCGTATTGAGCGAAGGTGAGGAAGATGTGACGCCGGCCTCCGGACAGGAACGTCAGTCCGTAGTACAGAC
>DASXUT010000118.1 GCA_036504675.1 Bacillota bacterium
GCGAGCGAGGCACGGCCATCCCCGGCGCCGACGCGCTGATCACCGATGAGCCCGGATTGACGCTGCTCATCGGCTGCGCCGACTGCGTTCCCGTCTACCTGGTCGACCCCGACCTACCGTCGATCGGTTTGGCCCACGCCGGATGGCGAGGCACGGTCGGGCGCATTGCCGCCAAGACGTTGGAAGCCATGGCCCAGGCTTTCGGGACCAGGTCGGGCCGGGTCCTGGCGGCCATCGGCCCATCCATCGGGTCCTGCTGTTACGAGGTGGATGAGGCGGTCGCCGGTCCACTGAGGGAGGCGTTTCCCGAGGATTGGCCGCTCCTCCTCGATCCGGGTTTGCGGCCCGGACGGTGGCAGTGCGACCTATGGGCGGCCAACCGGACGGCCCTGATCCAGGCGGGGGTGGCGGCGGACCGGATCCGGGTCGCCTCCCTGTGCACCGCCTGCAACCACGAGACGTTCTTCTCCCATCGGGCCTCGGGTGGTCGGGCCGGGAGAATGGCCGCCCTGCTGGCTCTGAACGACAGCGAGTCGGGTCGGGGTCCAGATGACCAAGGCAGTCTGAAGGATGGAGAGGGAGACAGGGGTGGGCCGCAAGAAGAAGAGGGTCGCCGGTAAGAAGGCGTCATCATCGCGGTCTGGCTCGCGTCGGCGACGCTCCGCGGCCGACCGGTCCCGGCTGGTCCTCTATGTCCTCGTCGCGGCGATCCTCCTGATCAGCTTCCCATGGCTCCGCCGGGTGGTTTCCGGCCAGCTCATCCGAATGGTTTCGGCCGAGCAGGGGGTGATCGAACTGGTCGCCCCCGGCGACGGCTTGGTGGTCAGGGGAGAGACCTCGGTCTCGACGCCCATCGCCGGTACCCTCACCATCCTCCAGGCCGAAGGAAGCCGGGTCCGGGTGGGCACCCCGATCGGTCGGATCACCAACAACGAAGCCCGCGGTCAGGCCGAGGGGCAGGCCCAGGCGGCCGAAGGGCGGCTGGCCGAATACCGTGCGGCCAAGGCCGCTCAAGTCGCCGAGCTGACGACCGCCCTGGCCGACCTCGACCGGCGGGTGAACACCGCCCTGATCGAGGTCCAGAAAGCCTCGTTCAAGCTCGACCTGAAGGCCCTGGACGCGGCGGCTGCTTTGGCCCGCAAGCTCTCTCAAACTAGAGCCGAGACGTCCGGGCGGCTGGAGGCGGTCAAGAGCGGAGAGAAGGCCCTCGAGCAAGAGGCGGCGGCGGCCCGGGCCTTGGTCGACAAGGCCAACACCGAACTAACCGCCCCGGCCGCCGGCGTTGTTTCCTTCATCCGTGACGGCCTGGAATCCGAGATGACCCCGGCCTCCCTGGCCTCCCTCAACGGCAAGAAGGTCATGGCCTCCACCCCGCAGGCGACGGTGGTCAAGAACGGCGACGCGGTCAAGGCCGGTCAGTCGGTCTTCAAGATAATCGATTCGATCCGGGTCTACGTGGCGGTCGTCCTTCCCTCCGAGCAACTGTCGTCGGTCCAAGGGAAGACGATGGTCACCATCCGCTTTCCCGAACTAAAGGGTCAGGCGGTGGCCGCCGCCGTTGAGCGAGTAGGCCAACGCGAGCGCAACGGTTACGGCTTGGCCGTCTTCAGCACCGACCAGTTCCTGACCGAATTCGCCACCCAGCGGCGGACGCCGGTCCAAGTGGTCAAAGACAGCTTCGCCGGGGTCATCGTGCCCCGCGGGGCCCTGGCCAAACGGGACGGGCAGGACGGTGTCTTTATCCTGCGAAAGAGCCAGGTGGTCTTCAAGCCGGTGACGGTCCTCGGGGGGGACGGCCGCCGGTCGGCCGTCGAGGGCATCCAGGGGGGCGCCCAGGTGGTCACCAACCCGTGGCTGGTAATCGGCACGGAACAGCAGATCCAATGATTCGGATTGGGTGATTTCTTGACCCAATGACTCTGGAGGGAGCATCCTTGGCATCGAGCATCGCCGCCAACCTGGCCGTGGTCAGGGGGCGGATCGCCGGGGCCGCGGCTCGGGCGGGCCGCGACCCGGCCGGCGTGACAATCGTCGCCGTGACCAAGACGGTCGGGCCCGACGTCATTCGGGAAGCCGTCGAGGCCGGCCTGACCGACCTCGGTGAGAACCGGGCCCAGGAGTTCCGCGACAAACACAAGCTTCTCGGACCCTTGGCCCGCTGGCATTTCATTGGACAACTGCAGACCAATAAGATAAAATACTTGGTAGAAAAGGTAAGCCTCATCCATTCGCTCGACCGGATGGCCGCCGTCGTTGAGCTTGATCGCCTCGCCCAGAAGGTGGGCTTACAGCAGCGGGTCTTGGTCGAGGTCAATGTCTCGGGGGAAGTTAGCAAGTCGGGGGTCCGCGCCGATGAGGCGGTCGCACTGCTAGAATCCATGCGGCCTTTTGCCGGTGTGCGTGTCTGCGGCCTGATGACCGTGGCCCCCATCGTTGATGACCCCGAAGCGGCCAGGCCCTTCTTCCGGCGGCTTCGCGAGCTCGCCGAGAACATCCGTGCGCGCGGCTGGCCCGAGATCGAGATGAGCTACCTGTCCATGGGCATGAGCGGGGATTTCCCAGTGGCCGTCGAAGAAGGAGCCAACATCGTCCGGATCGGCACGGCTATCTTCGGACCGCGAAGCTAAGGCGCAATCACCACCCGGAGGTGGCAACACAAGATGGCCAAGGGTTTCATGGAGAGGATCCTCAACTTCTTGGGGTTCGAACAAGAGGAAGTTGAGATCGAGGAAGAGGCCTACGAACCGGCCCCCCCGCCTCAAGAGGCCGAGCCCGAGAAGCCGAGGGGCCGGGGACGCGGGGCGGTCGTCAACCTCCCGGCGGCTAAGCCGATCAAGGTCGTGGTGGTTGAGCCGAAGTCCTTCGACGAGGTGGAGAACATCGCCGAGAACCTCAAGAACCGACGGCCGATCATTGTCAACCTCGAGGAGGTCGATAAGGAGCTGGCCCGTCGGGTGATCGACTTCCTCAGCGGCACGGCCTTCGCCATCGACGGGATCACCCAGCGGATCTCGGCAGGGGTCTTCCTGTTTGCGCCGAATAGCGTCGATGTGACCTCGATGGTCAGAGACCGCTCGGTTTTCGGGGAAGCGGCCGCCGCCCGTGACGACGAGGGCTTCCCGTG
>DASXUT010000119.1 GCA_036504675.1 Bacillota bacterium
TACGTCAACCTCCTCAAGGACGTCTCCTTCCGGCTGGTCGAGGGGCTGACCCGGAACGAGATCGAGGCCATGGTCGGCGAGACCAAGGCCAACACGCTGCTGCGCGGTTACCGCGGGGCGAAGCCGGCCGACCTGCCGGCCCTCATCGATGCCCTGGCCCGCGTGGCCCAGTTGGCCCGGGATTTCCCGGAAATCACCGACATCGATATCAACCCACTTTTCGCCTATGAGAAGGGCTCCCAGACCGACGGGGTCACCGCCCTTGACGTCAAGATAACCATCGCCTGACCGCGTCCGGAACGGCCGCGCAGGGGAACAAGAGAAGGTGGCTTGGTGTGAAGACCCTCTATGTGATGGGGACCATGGGCAGCGGCAAGACCGCTGTTTGTCTGGCTCTGGCCATGAGCCTTCGGGAGAAAGGGCGGAAGGTCGCCTACTTCAAACCGGTCGGCGTGGCCCCCGGGCCGGACCGGGCGGAAGACGAGGACGCCGTCCTGATGAAGGACGTCCTGGGGATGTCCCAGCCGGTCGAGAAGATCGTCCTCTTCAACTCGAGCCCGCACTACCTGACTCGTTACCGCCGGACCCGGGAGCACCTCGACACCGTGGTCGCCGCCTTCAAGGACATCGCCTCCGGGGCCGACGCGGTCATCGTCGAGGGGATCACTTCCCCGTCGGTCATGGTCTCCCTGGGCCTCGACGCGCCGACCATCGCCAAGGCCATCGGGGCCAAGGTGCTCATGGTCGACCGGATCGAGAACGACTACAGCCTCGACACGGCCATCTCTTACAACCAATACGTGTCCGATCGCGGGCTGAAGGTCATCGGGACGATCTTCAACAACGTCTCCCGGCCCTGGCTGGACAAGGTCAAGGGGATCTACGTGCCGATCATGGAGGAGTTGGGTTTCGACATCCTTGGGGTGATCCCCAAGCGGATCGAGATCGCCGCCCCGACGGTGGCCGAGTTCGTCGAGGCCCTCGGCGGCGAGGTCCTCACCGCGGGAGACCGCCTCGACCTCCTGGTCGAGGAGGTCCTGGTGGGGGCGATGACCACCGAGTCGGCCTTCACCTACCTTCGCCGGTCGGTCAACAAGGCCGTCATCACCGGCGGCGACCGGGCCGACCTGGCCCTGGCCGCTTTGGAGACGGGCACATCGTGCCTCGTCCTGACCGGCGGGCTGTACCCCGACGTCCGGGTTATCGCCAGGGCCGAGGAGAAGCGGATTCCGATCATCCTCGTCCACTATGACACCTATCGGACCGTCGAGCGGCTCCAACAGGTATCACGGAAGATCAAGCCGACCGATCGGAAGGCCATTCGGATCGCCGGCGAGTCCTTCCTGAACAGCTGCAACGCGGAGGAGATCATCCGTCGCCTGGACGCCGAGTAACGAAGGCCGGGGGAACTGAAGTCACAGGTGAGGCAAGAGGACGCGGCCGCCCCGCTCGGGGTGGCCGCTTTGCGTGGCACCCCTTTGGGCGGCGCCCAGAGGTGACCGGGCCCGTGCTTGGCCGGGGGCCTGTCCTGACAAAAAACCCCTGTAAAACTTTCCCCTAACCGCCGATATATGGATTACCAGGAGAGAGGCAAGGCCTGAACCGAGCCCACGAAGCGCTCACCACACCGATGCCCCCGTGTGTGAGAGTCGAGGCCCAAGCCCAGGATTCCGGTCGGCCTGGGAACTGGTTCCAGACACACGGAGGTGGTCTTGTGTCCAAAATCAGACTCAGGGTCGGAACGAAGATCATCGGAGGTTACCTGCTCGTCCTGGCCGCCATGATCGCTCTCGGCCTGCTGGCGGTGATCGATTTCGGAAGTGTCAGCACTCTGACCGGGGCACTTGTCGAGGACTCCCTCCCCGGGGTCGGGGCTGCCGACGACGTGTCGCTGGCTTTCGCCGAGTTCAGGCAGGCCGAGTTGCGGCTGGTCCAGCTGGGAGGGGTGGGCACCGACGCCCTGGAAAAGGAACTGACCGATCGGAGGTCCCGGGTCGACGGAGGCGTCAAGAAACTCGAGGAGAAGGCTTCGGCCGACGAGGCTAAGCTACTCCAGGCCTTTAAGACGCAGTGGCAATCCTACCTTGGAGTCCACGAGAGCGTCGACTCGGCTGTCCGGGCCAAGAAGACGGCCGAGGCCGTCCGCCTTTCGGAGGACAGTGGTCAGAAGATCTACGAGGCCGGCTTGACTAACCTGGAGAAGCTGGTCGAGGAATACAAGAAAGAGGCTGAAGCGGCCGGCAAGGGCGTCGAGTCGACCGAACAGCGGGCCCGGACGGTCATCATCATGGTGACCGTCATCGCCGCCGCCGCCGGGCTGACCGTCGGAGCCTTCATCACCCGATCCATCGTCGTCCCGGTGACGGCCGCCGCCAAGACTGCCGGACGCATTGCCGAGGGCGACTTGACCGTCGAGGAACTGGCCGCCCGTTCGGGTGACGAAATCGCCGAGATGGCCAAGGCCTTCAACATCATGGTCCAGCGGATGCGGGAGATGATCGGCGGGGTCAACAAGGCCGCCGAGCAGGTCGCGGCCACCAGCGAGGAGTTGGCGGCCACGTCCAACCAGGTCGGGCAGGCGGTCACCCAGGTGACCCAGGCCGTCACCGGTATCGCCGGCGGGGCCCAGGAGCAGTCGAAGAACCTTGGGGATACGGCCGGATCGGTCGAGCAGCTCAAGGGGGCCATCGACCAGATCGCCCGCGGGGCTCAGGAACAGGCCCGGGGGATCAGCGAGGCCTCGTCGATGGTCGCCCAGGTAGCCAAGGCTATCGAGGACATCACTGCCGCCGCCGAGGTCATGTCGACCGCGGCCGACGAGGGCGGGCATTCCGTCAGAACGGCCGTCGAAGGGATGGACAAGATCAAGGCCAAGGTCGACGAGGCGGCCGGAGTCCTCAACGAGCTCGGGCGCTACTCGGCCCAGATCGACCAGATCGTCCAGGTGATCGACGAGATCGCCGCCCAGACCAACCTCCTGGCCCTCAACGCGGCCATCGAGGCGGCCAGGGCCGGCGAGGCCGGGAAGGGCTTCGCGGTCGTCGCCGAGGAGGTCAGAAAGCTGGCCGAGAGGTCACAACGGGCGACCAAGGAGATCGCCGACCTGATCGGCAACATCCAGCGGAGCACCGAAGCCGCCGTCAGGGCCATGGGCCACAGCACCACCGAGGTCGACGAGGGAGCCGGACTGGCCCGCCAGGCCGGGGAGTCCCTCAGCCGGATCATCGAAACGGCCAGGAGGACGATGGATAAGGTCGAGGGCATCTCGGCCGCCACGCAGCAGGTCTCGGCCTCCAGCCAAGCCGTGGTCAAGGCGGTTGACTCGGTGGCCAGCGTGGTCGAGGAGAACACGGCGGCCACCGAGGAGATGTCGGCCTCGAGCGCCGCGGTGAGCGAGACGGTGGGGAAGACGGCCGCCGTGGCCCAGGAGAACGCGGCCGCCTCCGAAGAGGTCTCGGCTTCCACCGAGGAGATGAACGCCTCAGTGGAGGAGATGGTCGCTTCCACGCAGTCTCTGGCCAACCTGGCTCAGGAATTGCAGAACCTGGTGGCCAAGTTCAGGGTCTGAAGGCCGGGCGTCGCCCGAGGCCACGCCGACGGCCCAGAACGACGGCGTGACCTGCCGGTTGCGGGGGCAGAAAAACAGCGAGGGGCGGGAGGAATCCCGCCCCTTGTTTCTTGCTGGTGCTTAAGTCGTCAGCCCCTCAAATCCCGGCGATCAGCGTTCGGGCCTTAGCGAGGGCCCCGTCGAGCCCGCCGGCCTCGGGCCCGCCGCCCTGGACGACGAC
>DASXUT010000120.1 GCA_036504675.1 Bacillota bacterium
GCCACCTCGGTGACGGCAGTGACCGCGTCCTGCGGCTTGATGGCCAGGAGGACAACGGCCGCCCCGGGCACGAGCTCGGCCTTGACCCGGCCGGTCCGGGCGCCCAGGCCGGCGAAACGGGCCAGCCGCTCGTCGGAAGAGCGATTGCAGACCCGGACGTCCTCGGCGGCGACGGTCCCCCGCGTCAACAGGCCGCTGACCAGACTCCAGGCCAGGCTGCCGGCGCCGATGAAGGTGATCGACCCGAGTCGCCGGGTCTCGGACCCTTCTGCCGATTGCTTTCCGTAACTTTCGTCCATGGTGAGCCCTCCAGGGTCGTGGGATGCCGTGCGGGACGGGAAAGACAAAAAGCGCCGTCCGATAAAGGACGGCGCTTAACCGCGGTACCACCTTTGGTTCGTCCCGGCTCACAAACGATGTCGCCGGGGACGTCAACTCAGGCCACAACATGATGGCCGGCCGCGGTAACGGGCGGGACCGCCGTGGATTGGACGGTGGCTCCGGGGTGGGTTCGCGGGTCCCGCGGCCGCCGTTGCACCTTGAAGGCGGCTCTCTGAGTCGCGGAAGCTCCCGTTACTGATCCCCATCATGGCCTGTCAGCTTTGAGCTGACCGAATGATGTTACCATTTACAATACTGCCGATTGAAAGGCCTGTCAATAGGTGGCTGCCCATTTAATTAGTTCCCCGGGGAAATTGGGCGACTCCCGATGGCGCAGGATTTCTAAAGAAGACGCTTGTGAAAGAACTCACTTGACGTATCGGCTGTTAGAACTTACAATCAAGGCGAGGAAAGAGATTGAAATGTATCAATGTCTTCAGAGCCTTGGAACCGCCCAACCCATCTCAAGGAGGAAGAGAGACATGACACCGGAAGAGCTGAAAGCCATCCAGGCCCAGAAGGTTGTCGACGCCAGGGGCACCTCGTGCCCGGGACCGATCCTGGCGGCCAAGAAGGGGATCGTGGAAGTGAAGCCGGGCGAGATCATGGAGGTCATGGCCACCGACACCGGCACGCAGAAAGACCTGCCGGCCTGGTCCAAGAAGATGGGTCACGAGTTCCTCGGCGCGTTGGAAGAGGCCGGCTACTGGAAGTTGTTCGTGAAGAGGCTGAAGTAAATGATCGCGCCGGTCCAAGAAGGGCAGGGTTTTGGGCCCAAGATCCTGGCCTTCTCCACCAACAACATCTCCGACCCCGGCATCGACCTGGCCGGGAGTTCGCACATGCACTACTCCCCGAGTGTGGTCGTAATCAGCGTCCCCTGTACCAGTGGCATCAAGCCCGGCTGGGTGCGGTACGCCATCGAGCGGGGCTTCGACGGGGTGTTCATCGCCGCCGACGGGGATGAATGTGCCTTGCTCTCCGACTGCTCGGTGCGGACTTCCCATATCGTGGCCGAGGCGCAGGAACTGCTGAAAGAGGGCGGCTACGAGCCGCAGCGGCTGAAGATGGCCGCCATCTGCTCGGTCTGCGCCGAGCCGTTTACCAACTACATGCGGGAGTTCTCGGCCTCGCTAGCCAAGCTTGGACCCGCCAGGAAGGGATAGCCAATGAACTACGACATGCTGGTGGTCGGCAGTGGCATCGGGGGCATGGAATCGGCCCTGAAACTGGGCGACATGGGCTACAAGGTCCTGCTGGTCGAGAAAGAGGCCAGCGTGGGCGGGAAGATGATCCTTCTGAGCAAGGTCTTTCCCACCCTGGACTGCGCCAGCTGCATCTCCACCCCGAAGATGGCCGCCACCATCCATCACCCCAACATCACGGTGCTTACCTACTCGGAGGTTGAGGGGATCCGGCGCGACGGGAATGGCAAGTTCCAGGCGAAGATCCGCCGCAAGCCGCCCTTCGTCGATCCGGCGGCGTGCACCGGTTGCCGGCAGTGCGAGATGGCCTGCAACGTGGCCGTGCCTGACCAGTTCAACGCGGACCTGGTCTCGCGGCGGGCGGCCTACATCGCCTTCCCACAGGCGGTGCCCAAGAAGGCGGTCATCGAGCGGGCCGGGACCTCGCCCTGCACCTTTACCTGCCCGGCCGGGATCAAGTCCCACGGTTACGTGGCCCTGGTCCGCAGCGGGCAGTACGAAAAGGCCTTCAACCTGATCCTCGAGAGCACCCCATTGGTGGGCAGCTTGGGCCGGGCCTGCTTCGCCCCGTGCGAAGAGGAATGCACCCGGGGAAGCCTGGAAGGCCCCTTGCCCATCCGCCGGCTGAAGCGCTTCATCGCCGATACCCACTACCGTGACCACGAGCGACCGGCTGTCGAGATCCCCGACCCAAACGGCAAGAAGGTAGCCATCGTCGGCTCCGGACCGGCCGGCCTGACCGCCGCTTGGCAGCTGGCCCGCCAGGGCTATCAGGTGAAGATTCTGGAAGCCGCGCCCCAGCCCGGCGGCATGCTCCGCCTGGCCATCCCGGCCTACCGGCTCCCGGCCGAGGTTGTCGATCAGGACGTCCGTAACGTCACCAGCCTCGGAGTGGAGATCGCCACCGACACCCGGGTGGAGGACCTCGAGGAGCTGAAACGACAGGGCTTTGACGCGGTCCTGGTGGCCACCGGCACGCCGCGGGCCGCCAGGCTCAACGTGCCCGGTGAGGAGCTCAAGGGTGTGCACAGCTCCCTGGACTTTCTGCGGGCGGTCAAGCTGGGCCCCCCCCCTGACCTGAAGGGCCAGGATGTGGTCGTCATCGGCGGCGGCAACGTGGCCATTGATGTCAGCCGCAGCGCTCGTCGGTTGGGGGCCAAGTCGGTCCGCCAGGTCAGCCTGGAATCCCGGACCGAAATGCCCGCGCATACCTGGGAAGTCGAAGAAGCCATGGCCGAGGGGGTCACCGCCCTCAACTCCTGGGGCGTGAAGCAGCTCCTGGGCGAGGACCAGGTCCGGGGCGTGGAGCTCAAGCGCTGCACGGCGGTGTTCGATGCCGACCGGCGTTTCAGCCCGCAGTATGACGAGACCGTCACCGACCGCCTGGACTGTGACGCGGTGATCGTGGCCATCGGCATGGGTCCGGACACCGCCGCTTTCGCCGGCCAAGTGCGGGTGAACAAGAACCGGACCATCCAGGTCGACCCGGTCACCATGCAGACGAACGTCCCCTACATCTTCGCCGCCGGCGACGTGGTTTCCGGGGCCTCGTTCATCAACACCGCCGCCGGCCGGGGCCGCAAGGCCGCCTTCATGATCGACCGCTGGCTGCAGGGCAAGGAACTGAATGAGGACGAGCTCGACCCGAAACTCCCGGTGGTCGACAAGGCTCAGGTCCTGGCCAGGCAGCAGAGCCACAGCCGCCGCGACCCCGTGCCCGGCAATCTGAGGCTGAGCCCCGAACCTCGCGACTTCACCGAAATCGAAGCGCCGATGACCGAGGAGGAGGCACTCACCAGCGTCGGTCGCTGCCTCGATTGCGGCGTCTGTTCCGAGTGCCACCAGTGCGTGGCCATCTGCCCGGCCAACGCGGTCCACATGGAGATGCGTGAACAGAAAGTCGAGGCCGAGGTCGGTGCGGTCATCGTCTCGACCGGGTTCAAGCTCTTCCCGGCCGACCTGAAGCCGCAGTATGGCTACGGCAAATTCAAGAACGTCATCACCGGGATGCAGATGGATCGGCTACTCGCCCCCACCCGCCCTTACAACACCGTCCTGCGGCCCGGGGACGGCAAGGTGCCGGACCGGATCGCCTACATCCTGTGCACCGGCTCCCGCGACCAGACGGTCGACAACCCCCTGTGCTCCAGGGTCTGCTGTATGTACTCGATCAAGCAGAACCAGCTGATCATGGGGGCCCTGCCGCTGGCCGACGTGACCGTGTACTACATCGATATCCGGGCCTTCAGCAAGGGCTACGACGAGTTCTACGAACAGGCGAAGGCCATGGGGGCCATGTTCGTCAAGGGCCGGGTGGCCAGGATCAAGGAAAAGGAAGACGGCAACCTGCTCCTGTCCTACGAGGACATCGAGAACGGCGGCCAGGTGACCGAGGCCGAGCACGACCTGGTCGTGCTGGCGGTGGGCATCCAGCCCAACGCCGAGGCCGGAGGGCTGTTCCCCGACGGCGGGCTGAAGCTCGACGACTACTACTACGTTCAGGAAGTCGACGAGGACCTCGACCCGGGCCGGACCAGCATCGACGGGGTCTTCGTGGCCGGGTCGGCCTCGGGAGCCAAGGACATCCCCGATTCCATCCTGCATGCCGGCGCCGCGGCCGCCCAAGCGGCAGCCTACGTGGAGAAGGTGGGGCGACCGTCATGAGCGAGCGAAGGATTGGCGTTTTCATCTGCCAATGCGGTGGCAACATCTCGGATTACGTCGACGTCGAGAAAGTCCGGACGGCGGTCGGCGATGAGCCGGGCGTGGTCGTCGCCAAGACCGCCATGTTCACCTGCTCCGACGCCACCCAGCAGGAGATCGTCAAGGATATCCAGGAGCAGAACCTGGACGGCCTGGTGGTCGCCTCTTGCTCTCCCAAGCTGCACACGTTCACCTTCCGCGAGGTGGCCAAACGGGCCGGCCTGAATCCCTATGAGTACACCCAGGTCAACATCCGCGAGCAGTGTTCCTGGACGCACACTGACGACAAGGCCGGGGCGACCCGCAAGGCCATCAGGTTGGTCCGCGCCGGCATCGCCCGAACCAAGCTGACCACGCCCCTGCAGCCGACCGTGGTGGAGACGGTGCCCAAGGCCCTGATCGTCGGCGGCGGCATCGCCGGGCTGCGGGCGGCCATCGGAATGTCGGACATCGGCATCGCCGTGTTCCTGGTGGAAAAGCAGCCGGAGGTCGGGGGCTGGGTGGCCGGTTTCGGAACGATGTACCCCAACGCCAAGGACGGCCGGCAGCTCATCGCCCACCTTTGGGGCGAGGTCCAGAAGCGGCCCAACATCACCATCTTCACGAACGCCGAGGTCGTTGGCAAGTCCGGCAGTTTCGGCAACTACCAGGCGACCATCCGGATCAACCACCGGCCGGCGGAGACCATCCAGGTCAAGGTCGGGTCAATCATCGTGGCCACCGGTTTTGACACCTATCATCCGGCGGAAGGCGAATTCGGTTACGGGATGGACGGGGTCGTCACCCTGCCTGAGTTCAAGACGATGCTCGACAGTTCCGCGGGGCCCTTGGTCTACAAGGGGAAGACCGTGAGAGACATCGCCTACATCTACTGCGTGGGCAGTCGGCAGAAGGCGGAGGTGCCCGACGCCAACCAGTACTGCTCCCGTTACTGCTGCAACGCGGCGGTGCACGCCTCCCTGACGGTGACGGCCAAGGGGGCCAAGGTCCACCAGTATCACCTCTATCGGGACATGCGGACCTACGGCAAGTATGAACTGCTGTACAAGGAGTCCCGGGACGAGGGCTCGTTGTTCCTGAAGTTCGCCGCCGACGCGCCGCCGGCGGTGGCCCGGGATGACCAGAGCGGCCGGTTGACGGTGACCGTGGCGGATCAGTTGACCAGGGGAGAGGCCCTGAACATCGCGGTTGACCTGGTGGTCCTGATAACCGGCATGATCCCGCGGTCCAACGAGGAACTGGTCAAGACGCTGAAGCTTCCGATGGGCAAGGACCAGTTCTTTAACGAGATCCACCCCAAGCTGCGGCCGGTGGAGACGGTGGTCGACGGCGTCTACATCTGTGGCGCCTGCCAGGGGCCCAAGAACTCGGCCGAGAGCGTGGCCTCGGCCCTGGCCGCGGTGACCCAGAGCGCCGGCATCCTGAAGAAGGGCTTCGCCGAGCTGGAACCACTGGTGGCCGCGGTCGACCCGGACCAGTGCGCCTGGTGCGGCAAGTGCCAGGAGACCTGTCCTTACGGGGCGGTCGAGAAGGTCGAGGTCAATGGCCACAATGTGGCGTCGATCAACGAGGCGGTCTGCAAGGGCTGCGGCGGGTGCGTCCCGTTCTGCCCGAAGGAAGCCATCGACTTGAGGGGCTACACCGATGCCCAGGTCAAAGCGATGATCGACGGCCTGTTGAGGGAGATAGTCTAATGAGCCCAGCAAACAGGGATGTCCGGGAAATCATCCGCGATGAACACCTGATGCGTGGCCGGATCCTCAAGATCCTGGCGGCCGGGCCCCAGACCGTGCCTCAGATCGCCGCCGCCCTCGACTACCCGAC
>DASXUT010000121.1 GCA_036504675.1 Bacillota bacterium
GTTCCAGCCGGCCAATCAGGGGCAGAACTGGTTCCAAGAAACCCTCCAAACGATCCCGGGCCTCTCGCAACGCTTTCTTGTCCATGCTCTCAACATAGCATACTTTCCCTCGATTTACAATCACTTAACGGAGTAGTACTAGGCCACGGTCGCCAATTGCCCCATGACGAGCCGGCCATTTTCGTCCCCGCCGGCCCCCGCTCCGTGGCCGTCAGCCGGCAGGGCGATGACCGCGACCCCTGACGGCCGGCCGGCTCGATCCGTGATCGGGCAGCAGAGAGACGAGAAGCGAAGCGGCTCGCCGGAGTCGGTGGGGATTGCGACGGCGTCCAGGAAAACGGGGCTGTTAGCCGTTCCCGCCTCTCGGGTCGCCCGTTCCAAGCGGTGGTCCTTGGTCAGTGGGGTGATCTCCAAGAGCCTCTTGCCGACGAGGTCGACCTCGGTCACCGGTCTTCCGGAAAAGCGGCTGAGAAGTGCGCAGCAAGGAGGGTTAGCAATGGTGCAGTTGAGATCGGGGCCCATCAAGACCATTACTGCAACATCCATAGAGCTGATCATCTTGGATGCAGGCCCAACGGGGGGCGCTTTACCCCCCAGGGCCATCTGGGCAAGGGTGGCGATCACCTTAAGCGAGAACGGCTCCGGACCCTCGTAAATGGCGAACACCCCCGATGAGATGTCGACCAAGGTCGTGTTACTCCTCGACCCTCCGGCCAAAAGGGGCCCGGGATGCAGTTTCGCGACTGCCGTTAGAGTTGGACCCTCAGGGCGGCAATCCCTGGTAGGTCCAGGTCCCTGGAGCACATTTTGCCGAGACAGCCGCGACCGCCTGACCCGGCAGACCGCTAACCATTGGCCGCGGCGCGGGAGCTGGTCCTGGACGGAAGGTCCAGGTCCATGCCCAGCCGGCCCAAGAGGACGGCCGGGTCGAGGGTCGAGTAGCCCCTGATGAGCACCCCGCATGGCTCGTCGTCAATTTCGTTGAAGCAGTGAAGCATGTTCGGGATCCGTCCGTCCGGCCGGGCATAGCAGTTGCGCACCCGGGCCAGGGCGATATAGAGCACGTCGGTCAGTTCATCGTAGGCGACCTTCGGGAAGGACGTCGCGGCACTAGCTGTCATCAGCGGGCCTCCCTTGGTAAGAGTTTTCTGACAACAGTCTATGCGCGACCCGCCTAGCTGCCACTTGTCATTGTTTTCACAAGGGATCCCAGCGGTGTCCACTCCCGCGCGACCCGGTCCAACCATCCGGCCACAGCCTGTCAAATCACCAGAGCCACCCGGTATTCGGGTGGCTTTGTATCTTCCAAAACGCCTAAAAAGGTCGGGCCATTCATCCGATGTTCCCTCTGTAGACCCCCCAAGGGTCAGCCGGCCCGCGCCGGGGCCTTGGGCTCGGGGGGGAGGAGAAGCATTGCGATTCAAGCTTCCGCTGAAGCCGTTTTCCATTACCGAGGGCCGCCCCGGCGATCGCTTCAAGCACTTGATCGCCTTAATGGGTGTGTTCGTCTTCGCTCTTTTTTCCTTGGCTTACGGGGCCGGATTGACGCTGGTGGCCAGGCAGCACGGCCGAATCACCCCCTGGGTCGGCCTCTTCCTCCTGCCCGGGGTGGCCTACGTCCTGTGGATTCAGAACGTCGGGGTCGCCCGCTTCCTCTCAGGCATGATCACCTGCGTCAAGGCGGCCCGGGAGATTGCCGCCGGCGACCTCGAGAGCCACATTCCGATGCTCAAGGGGAGCCTGACGACGGAACTCGGGGCGGCCCTGAACGAGGTGCGGGAGCGCTTGGCCGCTCAGAACGAAGAGCTCATCCAGCTTAACGCCAACCTGGAGGAGCAGGTCCGCAAGCGGACCCTGGCCCTGGAGTTGCTCAGCGCGGTCGGGGCCGGCCTCAACGAGTCCCTCGACGTCGGGGTCATCCTGGAGAACTCCCTCAACGCCTTGACCAGGATCGCCGGCTGGCCGATGGCGGCCATCTACATCCTCGACGAGGAGGAGCTCAAGCTGGCCACCGACCGAGGCCTTCCCCCCTTCGCCGGCGAGCAGGTCAAGCGCGGGGACCCCGGCCAGGGACTGGTCGGTCGGGCGGCGACCGGCAACGGGACGCAGGTCTGGCATCGTCCCGGTGGGGATGCTGAGGCGCCTTCGGCCGACGCGGCCTGGCTCGGACCCGGCTCGGCCGTGCCCGGGATAGCCTCGGCCGCCTTCACCAGCATGACCTGCAAGCGACGGAACCTCGGGGTCCTGGTGGTCGCCAGTCCCGAGCGGCATGACTTCACCGCCGAGGAACTCGGGGTCCTCTACGCGGCCGCCTCGGAGATCGCCGTCGCCGTTGAGAACGCCCAGCTTTACGCGAAGGCCAAGCGGATGGCCGAGCGGGATTCGGTGACCGACCTCCTCAACCACGGAGAGTTCTACCGGCGGTTGCGGCGGGAGTTGGTCCGGGCCGTCAATCTCAACCGCCGACTCTCGGTGCTGATGATTGACGCCGACGAGTTCAAGCGCTTTAACGACACCTACGGGCACCTCCACGGCGACCAGGCCCTCCGCGACCTCGGTCGGGAACTGAAAGCCTCCGTCCGCGACAACGACGTCGTGGCCAGGTACGGAGGCGAAGAGTTCGCGGTCATCGCCGTAGACGCCGACAGCGGGCGAGCCCACGACATGGCCGGGCGCATTAGGGACCGGGTCGCCATCCTCGGGCGGCAGTTCCGATTGCCGACGGTTAGCATCGGGGTGGCCGCCTTCCCCGAGGACGGGAACACCGCCGAGGACCTGATCAGCGTCGCCGACCGGCGCCTTTACCGGGCCAAGAGCCTGGGCCGCAACCAGGTGGTCGGGGCCGTGGAGGACTAAGCCTACCGTCCGGCCTCCAACCTTCTCCTCCAGCGCTCCACCGCCTTCTTGCCGATGAACAGTTCCGCCTCGGGGCCCGGCTGAGTCACGGCCGGGCTCCACAGTTTTATCCCTTTGGGAGGGGCGGACCTCCCCTTTCCGAAAGGCCCGTTGCGTCGTCCGAGGCCGAGACCGCGGATCCAGGCGACCAGGAAGAAGGCGACCGGCAGGACGTAGGCCATCAGGCCGCCCACGACGATGATGATCGGGATGGCCCGGAAGAGGTCATTGGTACCGTATGGTGGCAGGGCGGCGCCGGCCGCGATGACCCCGAGGGCCAGGAGGACCCAGGGCATGGCCTTCTCCGATAACCCGGTGACCTCGACGAAAGCCGTGCCCGCGGCCCACAGGCTGATCGACACGTTGCTGAAGACCAGGAAAGCCCCGCCGATGACCATAAACAGCCCAAGGCGTTCGATCAGAAATCCTTCGACGCGGATGATCCTAAGGACGCTGACCGTCGGGTAGAGGATCCGGAGGATGCCCAGTCGTCCGAAGATCCCCACGGAATCGAAGAAGACGAGCAGCAGGACGGCGAGGATGATCAGGGCGGCCACGGCCAGGGTCCGGGGGGCCAGACGAGGCTCGCGGACCATCGGGTTGACCATCAGGAGGGCGGGGGCGGCGAGAAAGACGTAGAAGGTCATGTAGGCGGCGCGGACCGTCTGGGCCAGGGCCGGCGGGTGGGTGACCAGGTAAGTGGGGTGGATCCGGCTGAGGCCAATCAGATAGATGACGACCATCATGAACAGCGCAAACGGGATCACAATCTGGACTGAGCGGGCCAAGCCCTGAAGGCCGCGGCTGGCCTGATAAACGGCGATACCGAGGATCAGGGCGATGAGGAGAGCCTCAGGCGTCTGCGGATAGAAGACGCTCTTCAAGAGCTCGGTGAAGTTCTTGACGACGAAGGAGGAAAAGAAGGCGGAGTAAAGGATCTGGGCATGGGCGAAGACCGTGCCGAGAGGCCCGGCGACAATCTGGAACGAGCCCACCGCCGACAATCCCGGAAAGAGCTGTCCCCAGCGGACGATGGCGAGGGCGATCACCGCCGCCACGGCCCAGGCCAGCACCAGGCCGTAGCCGGCGGAGGATCCTCCGGCCTGGATGGTCTCCCGCGGGAAGCTGAAGATGCCCAGCGCCAGGGTGCTGCTGATGATCAGGGATAACAGCTGGGAAGCACTGATTTTGGGGTGTGCTTGCACGGGCAACCCCCCTCGCGCCTCCGCCCAACGGCGGGGGCTTTCAATTGATCAGACCCTTGCGGACCAGTCGGACGTCGACCTTGATCTCGACCGGGACCGTCGGGTAGACCTCATCCCAATTCAATCGGGCCCAGAGGTCCGGGTCGTGGTAGAAGACGACCGACCCCAGACCCAGCGGGTCGGTCCCGAGTTCCTTCAGCTTGGCCAGGACGCTTTCGGTCTTCGCGGCCACCTCTTGCTTGACTTCAGCCCGGATCCGCTCGATGTCGGCCCGACTGACCTGCAGCCCCTCAGCCCGAGTGGCGGCCACCTCTCCCGTGCAATGGATGTCGAGCTGGAAACGGACCTGTCCGCCGCCGGTGAACACCTTGAGCTTCCGCTTGACCGTGACCCGCCTGACCTCGTCGTATTCGCCTTTCTTGGGTTCACCGACGGCCAGCTTGACATCGTTGGCTCGGCCGAGAAGGAACAGCAAAGCCTCGGTCTCCGACCGGTCGAGCCACCCCACCATCTTGTAGTCCTTGAAGAGGGCGAAGCCCTCGGTCATCAGGCCCCCCGACGTCCCCCCGACGTCGACGGTCGCGTCGCCCGAGCTCGGGAGGGGACCCGGGATGGTGGTCGTCGGCAGACCCTCGTCCTGCCCGGGCTCAACGGTCCGAATGAAGAAATCGATCAAACGGACCCTGATGGTCTCCGGGCGCTTCCGGGCCGACTCGAAGGTGCTGTTCAGGGCCAGGGCCGGAATCCTGCCCAGCGGCGTCGGCGTCTTGAGAATATCCTTGGCCCTGGATTCCCGGGCGACGACGAAGTTGGCCGTCTTGTCGACCTCCGGGGCCCGGGCCAATTCCATCATCAGCGGCTCGAGGCCGTCCCTGGCCAGGTCCTCGCCAAAGATGACCACCCGGGCCTGCCCCAGGAAGATCTCTCGGGCGACCACGGCCTGGACGCGGGCCAGGGCCCCACCGAACGTATCCGCGTCGGCGGAGACCTCGTAGTGGTCCGGGCCCTGAGACCCGCCGCTGGTCCCGCCGGCGGCCTTCGCCACCGCCGGCAGAGCGATCTGCAGGGTCACCTCGTACCGGTCGGCCTCGCCCTTGTCGATGCCGATGGCCAGGACCAGGGCCCGCTGGGTGATGGACACGTAGTCCCAGCAACCGGACACCACCAGGGGCAGAATGGCGAGGAGGGCGAGGATGAGGGCCAGTCCGATGAGCCGCCTCTGGGAAAACCGACGGGTCACGCGGAATCATCGTCCTTCGCCCCGCCCCGGGATTTCGCTCGTTGCTGGGCCAGTCGGAGGTCGGGGTGCTTGGCCGGCTGGTGATAGGGTTTTCCTCGCACCTTATCCAGGGGACGGGCGGCCAGGTCGCGGTAACGCAACGCTCTCAAGGGGGCACGAATGAAGTTGTCGAGGCTCCCACCGGGCACCGGGGGCGCCGACGGCGCCGTATAGGGCATTCCGAAGGAAGTCAGGGAGGTCAGGTGGGCCACGGTGAGAAGGCCGGCCACGACGATACCGAAGATGCCGAGAGTGGCCGCCCCGACGAGGAACAGGAAGAGGAGGATCCGCCAGGTGATCGCCAGCTCGAAGCTGGGGACGGCGAACGAAGACACGGCGGTCAGGGAGATGACGATGACCATGATGTCGCTGATCAGCTTGGCCTGGACGGCGGCCTGGCCGAGGACCAGACCGCCGACGATCCCGATGGTCTGACCCATCACTCCGGGCAGGCGCACGGTCGCCTCGCGGAGCAACTCGAAGAAGGCGATCATGATGGCCACCTCGAGGACGGCCGGGAAGGGGACCCCCTCGCGAGAACCGGCGATGCTGATGACCAGGTTCGTCGGGACCAGTTCGGGGTGGACGTCAAGGAGGGCGATGTACCCCGGAGCCAGGACGAGGGTGAGGAAGACCCCGAGATAGCGAACCAGCCTGATCAAGGTTGCCCCGGTCCACTTGTGTAAGTAGTCCTCGCTGGTCCGCATGAAGTCGCCGAGGGCGGCCGGGACAATCAGGGCGAAGGGCGTCCCATCGGTGAAGATGACCAGCTTCCCCCGGATCATCTCCATGGCGGCGAAGTCCGGCCGCTCGGTCGAGCGGATCAGGGGGAACGGGGTCACCACCGAGTCTTGGATCATATCCTCGAGGGCGAAACTGCTGGCTACCCAGTCCAACTTGATCGCCGCCAGGCGTTTTCTGGCCGTCTCGAGGACGGCCGGGTTGAGAATGCCCTTCAGGTATACCAAAGCGAGGGCCTTGGGGCTTCTGGTGCCCACCTTGGTGTATTCGACCCGCAGGTCCGGCGAGATGAGTTCACGACGGACGAGACTGACGTTGGTCACCAGGTCTTCGATGAAGGCCAGCCGGGGACCGCGGGTCGTCCGCTCGGTCTGCGGCTCGCCCAGACCCCGTTTGGGCCACCCCTGGACACCCAGGGCCAGGGCCGTCGTCGAGCCGTCGATCAGAAGGACCGCGTCGCCGCGAAGGACCGAGTCCTCAACCTTCGAGAAGGTGGTCAGCTCCTTGGCTTCGCCGATCGTCACCACCTGGGCCAAGAGGTCCTTGACCGAAGAAAGGTCGACCTGCCCCCCGGGCGGGACCGGCAGTCCGAAGGCATCCGCCCGACGCAGGGCCCCGAGGAGGTCGGTGTTAACGGTCTTCTCGTCGATCAGCCCATCGACGAAGACCAGCAGGGCCTGCGTCCCGCCGTCCCGTCCAAACCGGAGCGACCGGACGACGACATCGCCGGAGGCGGCCACGCCTTGCTTCAGTCGCTCTTCGACGTCAGCCAAGCGCGTCGGGATGGGGTTGACGGCCAATGAGGGCTCACCCCCGGGCGTCGACGAACCCCACGACGGCGGTCGGTCTTGACCACCCGGTCTTCCCGGGGTCAGTTCGTCCGAGGCCTCGCCGGCCGTGAGGCGAGTGACTCGGCCGGCGGCCGACGGGGCATCTGGCCCAAGTGGACTGGGGCTGACCGCGGCGATCGGCCGCGGTCGCAGGAGCTTGGGTGACCGCGGCGGTCTCATGACCGAGCCCCGGCGGCGACCTTACCGGAGGGCCTCAGCATCCCCCGCAGGGCCAACCACAAGAGGCCGAAAAGGGGTAAGGACAGCAGGTTCAAGCTGGCGATCCAGAAGGTGATCAGCCTCAGCTCATTGGAGGTCCGAATGAGCCCCGATGCCAGGAGGGCCGTGGCCGAGAAGATCGTAGCCATGACGGCGAAGCTCGGCTTTCTAAAGAAGGCCCAGACTCCCAGGGTTCCGGCCCAGACATCCAGGGCCATGGAGAAGCTCACCTGAATGGAGAGGATCAAGCGCAGGAAGAACTCCAGCCGTTCCACCGGGAAACTGTAGACGGCCAGTGTGGTGATGGTATACAGGAAGGGCGTGGTCGTCTCGTTGGCCCCGCCGAAGCCGAGCATGGCCAGGGGCTGAAGGATCGAGAAGACGATCGCCGACCCCCCCACGGCCTTGGCGAGGAGCATGGTCCTGATGGGCTTGACCTTCTTGTCACAATGGACCACGAGCAGCGCCGTGACCCAGCCGGCCCGGATGCCACCCAGGCTGGCGGTGAAGGCGAGGTCGCCAAGGTGCACGTTTTGGGGGTCCCAGAGCGGCAGGAGATAGCCGAGGTCCATGCGGTGCCAGGACAGCACCAAGGCAAAGAGGATTGAAGCCATCAAGAGGACCAGGACCCAGGGGGCCAGGCGACCCATCCGCACGGCCCCCGAGAAGGTCAGACCCAGGGCGGCCAGCATTGGCAAGGACGAGGCGATGATCTCGGGGGTACGAATCAGGAGCGTCCCGCTGAAAAGAAGCAAGTTGAACCGGGTGTCCAGGACCAGGCTGGCCAGAGTGAGGACAGTCATCCCGGCGATCCCGATCCGCCCCAGCCAGCCACCCTTATTCACGGCCAGTTCGATCAACTCGTGGTCCCTCAGGCGGACGGCCAGGCTCACCACCACCAGTGAGGCCACCAGGTCCACCGCGAGGGCCAGGAAGGGCATCACCCAAGCCATCCGCCCCCCCGCGTCGACGAAGGCCGAGGGCATGAAGACGAGGTTGGCGCAGACGACGCCGATAAAGCTGAGGCTGAAGAATTCCCGATGGCCCAGGGTGACGAGGAGCTTCATGGTTTTCCCCCTACTTGGTGAACCCCCGGTTACGGGCCCGGACCCGAACCTTCACGTCGACCTTGGCTCGAGCGTAAGCCTCCCGCCAGGTGTCTGCATCGGCCAGGGCGGGGTTGCCAGGATCCTTGCGCCGCAACAGCTCGCCGAAGCCAAAGGCGTCCGCCCTCAGCTCCTGCATGGTCCTCAGGACGTCCCGGATGTTCTCCTCTTCCTTCTTCTCCAGCGCGCGTTCCAGGCGCCCGAGTTCCGTGGGCGAGGTGATCGTCACGCCCGCCGCCTCGACGAGCTCTCCCCCGACCGTCTCCTGGAGGTGGAGGGTCAGGTTGTCGCCTTCGCTCGTGATCCAATACTTCTTGGAGCCGCTCGTGACGTGGAGAGAAAGGAGCCTGCCCGGAACGAGGTCGGTCAACATGCTCACGACCCCCTCGGGATAGCCCCGCTTGACGCGCCCGAAGACGGCCACCTGCTCTTCGCTGAGCCAGCCGACCAGCCTCCGCCGGCTGAAAAGGGCCAAACCCGAATGGTTCAGGCCAAACT
>DASXUT010000122.1 GCA_036504675.1 Bacillota bacterium
CCGGCAACCAATCCCGCATGTCGGGAGGCAACAGGAACAGCTGCTTGGGATCGTAAGCGATGAATGTGTTCATGTCTTACCAGTTCTCGGTCTGACCTGGTAAATCCTATCCTATTGGGCATTTGCCCGACAGGCTCCTAGAGAAATTTGATTTGTCGGGGCTCAGTGCCATTCCTCCAACGATTGCGTATTCCGGCGAAATCGACCAGTAATTCCGGATAATCTCGTCCATGACAGTCCGAAGGGGGCTGAAAGAGAGAACGAAATTTGGGTACGCCCCTACAACGCTGAAGCTAGATTGCTCGTTGATGCTATCGGGATGGGGTTTAGGCCAGACGGGTTAATTTCCGACATCAATGTAGCGTCGTACTTCACCGCCCCGAAAACGGCAGAGCGTCCGACCCAACAGGACGGCTCACACTGCGCCGGCAGAGGAAGCGCCCAAGCGCTTTGACAGCACGGTTACCCCTGATCCAATCCGTGTCGGCCGCGACGCTAGCAACATCGCCGACGAGGTCATCTCGCACCTCTCAGGCCTCGTGGGCGTGAAGGTTTCAGCGATGCTTGACGTGGAAACCGAGATTCCATCCAAGGTTCCGGATCACCTTTTTCGCATAGTCACCGAGAACGATCGGATACTGAGATTCACGAATCATGGTTTCGACTAGAGATAGACCGTCGTCCGGCGCCTCATGCCGGACTCGCTGACCGGTATTCCTGACGGCTTGCCGCTGCTCGACACCGGGGAAGCCTCATTGCTGGGCGACCGATGCTTCTACCCGCCCGGCTAGAGTGGACTACCCAACCATCGAGCCGCTAAGTCAAACCAGAGACTTCTGGCAGGAATGGGGAGAAGGGACCCATGACCCCACCGCCATCTCCGCCGCAGTCGAAACGTTGCAGCGGCAATCTCGCACAGTGGGAATATCGCTAGAGAGCAAACCCATCTGCTCCCATATGGTCCCTGGTCCGAGCGGGAGGGTGCTTTCCTGGGCTTGTCACCTTTACTCTCATGTGATCGTCGGTCTCCTGTTACTACGGCGCCTGTCAATCGCTGCCACCGTCCGCAGGTCCTCCCGGGGAGAAGCTGTCACGTTCACGGAGGGACGAGCGATGCTGGGGGAACCGACAATGCCCGACAACTTGACATCCCTATATGAGCGTGAAGAGGAGATTCGGCGGGACAGCCTCGCCATGATCGACGGGGATTCCGATCTCCGAGCACATCTCCTGATGATCCACTGTTCCATGTGTGCAGTCTTTGCTCTGGCACACGATCATGTCCACCTGAGTGAAGATGAGCTTACCGTGCAGTTCCTAGGCCTTCGCCTGTTCAACTCCGCGGCGTCAGCCCTGAAGCTGGCGCTGGCAGGGTACTATCAATCCGCATTCGGACCTGTGCGGGATCTCTTTGAGACGACTGCATTGATGGATTATCTACAAAGCTTCCCGCAGCAGATCGCTGTCTGGAGGGCAAGCGCCAAGAAGCAGCGCATGAAGGAGTTCGGACCACCCGCAATACGGGACGCTCTAGACAAACGTGATGGCTTTCAGTGCAGAAAGAGACAGCAGACCTACGAGCGCTTCTCCGAGTATGCCGCCCACCCTACGGCTCCAGGGTTCAAGCTCCTAGCGCCCGAGGGTCTAGGCGAGATCGGACCGTTCCTCAGCCAGAAGTACCTAAGAGCCTGGATGAAGGAGACGGTCAAGTTGCTTGTTCATGGCGCCGTCGTCTTCGCGTCACACTTCCCGGATGTTGAGCCGCCGGTCCGGCTCGCTGAAGGTGGCTTTCTTCGGGAAGCTGACGTTTGGCGCAAACGCTACCTGGGGGATAACACGCCGGAGCAACCAGCCTAACGGGCCGCTGCAGCAGACGCGCTGGGCCCTTACCATCCAGAGTGGGTCCTACGGCGCCGCTGAACCACCCGCAGTAAGGTGAGAGAAAAACAGGAGTGCCCATCGGACGCTAGTCTTCGATGGAGTACAATCCACGGTTTAGTCCGCAGCGAGCAGAGAACCAAGAGCGTCCGTCCACGCACTTGCTCTGATGATCCGTGCCCGATAGTGATGCTGTTCGGGAGATTGGAGGTTGCGGGCTATGGCTCAGATGAGAGAGACTGCAATTCAGGTCAATTCGCTTCTCACAGCCTACATTGCCATCCACGACGACATCTACGGCGCCAGCATTCGGAAGATCATCCCAATCCCGGGGATCTTCAGGAAGATCAACTACTGTCAGCACATGGTATTGCTTGAGCAAATTAGCTCTCAACTCCAGGTGTGTGAAGCCGAGGCTATGAAGGGTTTTTCCGAAGGAGGGGCACAGGCTCGCTTTGCGTCCGCTCTTGCACAGTACACTCGGGCGCTGAATGCGACAGTGACTCACTTGCAGCGAATGACAGATCTGCTGTGCCGCAAGGCCCAGGGCGAGCATTGCTACTCAAGGCACGCATACAACAGTGATTGCGACCAATACAACCAGCTTGTCCAGCAGTACATACAGATGGGAGACTCGCTCAACGAAGTCGTGCGAAGTTGACAGCCAAGCACGGGTTCCTGTCGACTAACCCTTCCCTCGAGCGGACGCGTTGCGAAGCCGCGAGCTCCAGTACGCTGACGATTCGGTCGCTGACAGCAATCGAGTTCACGCCAAAGGACCTGAACCTGAAAGTGAAGGAACCTGGCTGATCATCGTGTGTGCAGTTCACTCACGAACACGGGGGGGCATCCTACAACTGCCATCTACGCTGCCGGGTTTCCAGATCGGGTTCTTCGACGTAAGCGCCCTCTTCGCACACATTCCGCGAAAACGGTCGGGTGTCGACCGACGTGACGCCTACATGCCCAGCAAGCCCGCAAGATCTCGATCCACTCGAAGATTGCCTGCATAGCCCCGGCATGCGTCCGGTCCGCCCCTCGATCAACTCCGCCTCAAGTGCCTCGAAGAAGCTCTCCGGGACTGCATTGTCGAGGCATTCGCCCTTACCCAGCTCATCGAGGCGCCAACGCTGGCCAGCGCGGCCTGGTAAGCCGCCGAGGTACCCTGGCAACCGCGGTCGGTTTGGTGCACAAGTTCGCCCGGCCGGGGGCGGCGGCGGCGATGCATCGCCAGGTTCAGGGTGCTCAAGGCGAGCTCGGTGCGTAGGTGGTCCGCCATCGACCAGCCCACGACGCACCGCGCGTAGCAGTCCAGGAGCGTTGCCAGGCATAGTCAGCCCTCCTGGGTCGGCAAAAAGTGATGCCAAACCAGAGCCGGTTCGGAGCCTCGGCCATGGAGTCCTCGGCCACCAGGTTGGCGACGACCGGTTTCCGATGGACTGACGATCGTCGTATGCATCCGGCGGGCGGACGGCGGACCCCGGTGAGATCGCTCGCCCGCGCCAGACGGGCGACACGCTTCCGCGGATCGCCGCGCCTCCCGACTCTAGTTTGACACCCCATTTACGCAAATCGTTGCAACTGGAAGGCTGCAACGATCAAGGGCAGGACGTACCACAACACGGGTCCCGCAGGTTGAATCAAGCCCGTGGCATCTCCTCCACATGCGCCGGCGGCCTCATCCCCAGGGCCCGGAAGGCCAGGTCGGCATGGCCGACAAGCTCCGTCCGGGCCAGATACCGCTGGCCATCGAGGTGGATCTCCACCGCCTTCAGTTGCGACAGGTGTAGAAGTAGGTCATCGTACCGGATGTCCTCAGCCAACTCCTTGAGCCTGCGCCGCAGGGCCACTTCCAGGACGAGGGCCAGGAAGCAGACCATCACGTGCCCCCGAATCCTCTTCTCCGTCCAGTGATAGACCGGCCTCAGGTCAAGGCCTGACTTGAGTTCTCTGAATGCCCGCTCCACCTGCCAGAGGCTCTTGTAGGAGAGGGCCGCCTCTTCCGGGCTTAAGTCACTGTTGGTCCTGATCACGTACTTGCCATCGTACCGGGCTTCTTCCTGAAGGGCCTTGTCATTGATCCTCAGCTCGGCCCCGTCGAGCTTCAGATACCTCCGATAAGCGGTGTTGCCGATGAGTTGCTTGGCCTTGCCCGATCGGAGCTTGTCTCTAAGGCTCGCCACCGCTTCTTCCCGGACCTTGGCATCATGCTCGACTTCGTCCGGGTTCAGGCAGATGACGTAGCGAATCCCGTCATGGACGACTTCTTTCACCTCGAGGTTCTTGGCCACCTTGTGGTAGCGTCCCGCCCGCGAGAGGACCTCGTCGGCCGCCTTGAGCTTTCTCATCCTCACCCCGACGAGGTATTCCAGGTGGGCGTTCTCGATCTCCTTGAGGATGTTCGCGGAGACCATCCCCCGGTCGGCCACCAGGATCACCCTTGAGAGGTTGAACCGCTACTTCACGCTCTTCAGCACCTGGCGGAAGGTGTCCACCTCGGCCGCGTTTCCGGGGAAGACCTCGTGGGCGATGGGGAAGCCGTCACGGGACATCAGCACCCCCACCATGATCTGCACCCGGTCCGGCCGCTTGTCCTTGGAGAAGCCGTACTCGGCCAGCCCCTCCGCGGCCCGGCCCTCGAAGTAGGCGGACGTGGTGTCCCACAGGACGAGGTCCAGGTTGAGGTTGAAGAGATCACTCGAACGGGCGTGGACCACCTTCTCAATCCCTTCCTTGTGCTCGTCAAGAAAGTCCAGGGCCGGGTAGAAGTGGTGCAACTCAGGCTGCTCCCACTCGGGACGGTGGACGGTCTTCATCCACTCGCTCACCCCGAGCTTGGACATCGGGTCCACAAGGCGGTTCAGGAGCATGGCGAAGGCGGCCTCGGCCAGGTCTGAGACGATGGACGTATCAGACAGAAGTCGCTCGAACACATCCTGGAGGCCGAGATCTTCCCACAGCCGGCGGAACACCAAAGCCGGGCCCCACGTCTTGGCCCACTTGGCTTCGGGGGCTAGGAGCCGGGCCTGTTCCCTGATGAGCTCATGCCGGCTGAACTTGGCCAGGCCCTCGACGAGACGGTCCAATTGGCCGTCCTCAAGCTCGTCGAGGCGTCCGAGGTTGGCGACGACCTTCTGGCGGACCCTGTCACCGACACGAACGCCGGCGACGATCTGGAGGTATGTGCGGCTGGAGCCGTCCTTGTTCTTGAAGGCCTTAGTGCGTACGAACATAGCATAATCATAGCACCATGATTATCCGCTAAATGCAATACCTCAGAGCTACAAACGTGGCACAACATGTCCAGACCCGCGAGAACCCTAAACTCAACATACCAGCACTTTTCCTGCTCCGCAGCATCCGAAAAGCCCGTCAGCTGTCAAACTAGAGTTAGGGTCAGCAGGAACGGGCCGTTGTCGAGGTCCTTGACCGTTCTAACTCCCTCCAATCAAAGTCTATTGGCGCAACAACCGTCCCGGGACGTTTGCCAGTTGTGGCGATAGAGGATAAGTCTTCCTGCAATTCGGGCAGCCTCTTGGCATGAGCGCCGGAGGCCAGAGAGCCAGGGGGGGGGATAGAGGCCGATGGCCACAGGAAAACCGGTGCACCTTCGCTCGATGTATCTCTTTTACAGAGAGCACTTCGGATACCGTCCAGCTGCAACGCTCAAACAGCGGATAGCGTTCGCAAGAGCAGTTTCTAGTTTCGGCCAAGTCCTAAGGGACGTCTACAATAAGGGAAGCATGAATCCGGTTGACCTTTGCGTAAATCGTGAGAAAGCCCTGCGGCTCACGGTGAAGTTCCTAAAGAACATCCAGACTTTGGCCAAAGCTAGGTTCTCTGACCCCTTGAGGGAGATCAAATATCTCGACCCCAACATCCTGGTTGACATCAGCCAGACTGGGGACGTCGGCAGAGTCCTCTCGATTGCCTGCCCAGTCCTATACCATCGCCGCTCGAGAGAACTCTTGTTCTTGACCTTCGGCCCCTCAAACATGACGGCTGAGCTCGGTGTTTTCAGGACTCTGACTGAGGCGCTCGCCGCGAGGAGCCTGCCATTCCGCCACGTTGAATGTTACACCTACTGGAATGTACTTGGAGCGACAGAACAGACCCTCAAGCGGACTGCAGTTACACCAGCGCCGGTCGACGTAGTGTTGGCTACATGTTCTTCGCTCATGGAGCCTAATTGGAGGTGACTTCCACGAACTGCTCGAACGCCCCACACGAACGCTAATCGAAAGATACGCGCGCAGCTGCCTGAGTGGTAGCCAAGCAGCCTCAAACCGAAGAGCCGCCCACACTGGGCGGCTCTCGACACATACCGAGCATCCTCTGGTTCATCCAGTGGTCCTGCCCGCGGGCGGCTCACGGCCGGGAGATACGGCTGGCAACCACACCGTTGCCGTCGTCCCTCGCCCCATCTCGCTGGTGATGCTGATCCGTCCGCAATATAGCCGTACGATCTCATCGACGATTGAGAGGACGAGTCCGCTGCCGAGCTTCTTTCTGTCGGCCTTGCAGAACTTGCCGGTCACGCGGGGGAGGTCATCCGGCCTGATGCCGCAGCCGGTGTCACTGACGGCGATGGTCAGGCCGTCTGCGCCGGTCGGCTCGTCAGCCGCGGGCACATCCGTCTCGGGCCGAACCATCCGACTACATTGAGAGCTTCCACAACCGCCGCCGGCGACGCTCGGGTTTGGGTCATCTCAGCCCTCTGGAATTCGAGACAAACTGGCTCCTGAAGAAAGCGAGTGAAAGCAAGGCCCCGACGCCTAACCCTCAACCTGTCGACGAAAACGGGGCAAGATTCTGGCAGTCTCATCTCACTATGGAAGGGTTTGCCTACGGGGCAAGCGAATGATCTATCCAAGGCGTGCTAGCAGTGCCCCGGCTTTTCTCTACTGAGAGGCCACGGCGAGTACACACAGCTCTGCGGTCAGAGGAGGATCTGGAGCTTTGGCCAAAGTCTACTGGGCCAACGCTATGTTCTCGGCTGCGGACCGGTCCTTCAATGCACTTTGTGCCAAGAATCTTCGAATGCAGGGCTACGATGTATTCCTCCCCCAAGAGCAGAACGTAAACGACCCCGAACACTTCGTGGCGCCGACCCCGGCAGCGATCTTTCGGGCGGACACGCAGGCGCTTCTAGCTTCGGATCTGCTTGTTGCCTGTCTTGATCAGGAAACCGTAGACTGTGGCGTGGCTTGCGAGATCGGCATTGCTCATGCATGGGGCATGCCCATTGTTGGCTTGTATACGGACATAAGACAACATCGACACGGCCCAAGCCGGATGTACAAGAATCCCTATATACTCGGGGCCATAGAAAAGTGTGGGCAGATTGTCGCCGACCCGAGCGACCTGCCTTGCGCCATCGAACGTTGTTTGGCAGAAGCCGGCACACCAGGCCGACATCTCAATAGTGACGCGCCCCGACATTTCGGCTTGGTGGCACATCAATACTCAGAGTACGTGAGGCGGCTTGAGAGTTGGTATCAACCTCCGTGGCATGCTGAATCGGGCATAAAGGAATGGATCGGCTCGCTCCAGGCACGCAGAGTACTGGAGTATGGTTGCGGGCCCGGGAACATCGGGGCAGCGATTGTCGGGCAGTACCCCAACGTATCCTACATGGGATATGATGCATCCCCCGAGATGGTTGCCATCGCGGCCGGTGCAGACACAACTATGCCCGTCCGCTTTACTACCTCATGGTCCGAGGTGGAGGCTTCGGCTTCCGCCGATCCCTTTGATCTTGGAATCATGCTCTTCAGCCTCCACGACCACACGTGCCCAACGGGCGTGCTGTCCCGGCTTGAGGCGGCTCTCAGACCGGGAGGGAGCGTGTTGGTACTGGACCTGTGCAGTTGGGATCTGCCGAGGTTGACCGAGGTGCTTCGGGTTGGCTTGACCCAACCGGCGCGAGCGCCGGACAGACGTCTCAACCCATGCAGTCTGATGGGGCTGGCCGACGCATGCAGGCTGGACATCGTTCGGTCTGAACTCGTGTCACTAACCATTGCCTTTCCCTCGGCGTCGGACGTCCGCGAATACTTAAGATTGTTTGGGGTCCTAGAGGGGATGGATCTGCCTCTTCAGTTGCATCGAGCCGACGTTGAACGGAACGACGCCCTGGCGGCGGTTGCTCTGAATCGCCAGTCATTCCCCTTCCAAGACCATAGGGCGTTCATCTCATGCCTGATGAAGAAGCGGCAGCCTAGCTGCGATTGTGGGGTATAGGCCTTGAGGTGTACGCGTTCCGTGGACGCAGGGGCGGTTGACGGAGTGCTCATCGCGTTTGAAGGCATCGACAGGGCCGGCAAGAGCTCTGTGATAGCAGACGTGAAGGGCCTGCTGGCAGTCTCGGCCACAGTGCCAATAGTCGCCTGCGGGGAGTTTGAATCGCCGATATCGAGTACGCTCCGGGAGCTAGTCCACAAGGGCTGTTCGCCCCTATTGAAGACCTACCTGTTCGCGGCAGACCGTGCTTGGACATACGAGCATACTTGTCTTCCGAGTCTTCAGAAGGGCGCCGTGGTGCTGTGGGACCGTTACGTAGATTCCGCCATCGCCTACCGTAGCGTGGAGCACGCCAGGGGGAGCGGGTTGAGCCCCTCGTTCGTCAGGCAAGTCAATAATCGGTTTCGGCCCGCAGACCTCACCATTCTCCTGGATATCTCGGCAGAGACCTCCACGCAGCGGGCACGAACGGCCGGCAAATGCGAGCCATACGATGAGGAATTTCTGCGGGCAGTCCGGGCCTTTTACCTCCGAGAAGCGCGGAAAAAGCGGGATAAGGAGTATATCATAGTTGACGCAGATAGGCCCCGAGACTCGGTGGCCCGTGACGTCGCTCAGATCATACGCGGCTCGTTCCGGGGGTTGCTCGCTTGAGTCATCAAAGCGTTGGCGGCTATAGGTTGGTCGTGGATACCCAGCGCGCTCAGCTGGTAGTATCCAGAGTGCACCGAGCGTTTGGGGAGGGGCGCGGGCTCCTGTCGGACACCGAGGATCTCGTGGAGCATCAGATCCCAGAAGGGGTGGAGGGGCTGTCGCGTGACCACGCGTTGTTCCTCTTCTACACAGTGCCCAATGACCACGGTATGAAGTCCGCGCGGCTGTATGCCGCCGCAAAACGTCTGTTCCGGGAGTGCCCCCGCTTGTTTGAACCGCAGTCCGTCATAGGGACATTCGTCGGGCCAGATGACCCCGACTTGATCGAGTCCACGGGCCAGCGCCTCGGGACCAGGTACCCCAGAGAGACTGCCAGAAGCTGGTACGCTAATTCGATAGCCCTTTTGGAGCGATATGGGGGCGATCCGCGGACACTGTGGCGTTCGTCAGACGACGCGCGAACACTCATGAGGAACATCCTCTCGTTCCGCGGGTATGGTCCCAAGACTGGCGGAATGTTGCTGCGAGCTGTCGTGGGTCTGGGGTTCTCCAACGTGAAGGGCATCGAGGAAGTACTCCTGCCGGTTGACATTCACGACTCGAGGATTTCGTTTCTGACCGGCATCGTCCGGCTCAATGACCCCAGGGCAGTGCCCGATTACCGAGCCTACGTGACCCAGGTTCCCAAGATACTGCTTGCCGCGTGTAACGCGCTTGGACTCGAATGGCCTGACACTGATCGCGCGCTTTGGCTGATCGGATCTCGCGGCTGCGTGGGTCAAAGATGCGCGCGGTGTCCCCTGGCGGATCTCTGCAGCGTCGGGGCGCGAGACGTGGTGGGCTACCAGGTGGGAGGGCTTTTCCCAAGTAGTCTCTGACCAGGGCGGGCGACTTGAGTGTCAAAGGCAGGAATTGTCAGAAGGGCGAACTCGGGTTCAAGACTCGAAGCAAAAGGGCCGAGTGCCCCGAATGCCTGGAAGAAAGCCCTGAAACCGGCATGGTTTCAGGGCTTCCCTGTCGAATTGAAGGCACAAAGACGATATCGAGGTGCAGCGAGCGCTGAAGCCCCAACAAATGTAGCTTAGTTGGCATTCTGAGCTATATGATCTTGTTCCCGTGGACCACATTCTGCGGCGCATTGGTGCCTTGGTTGACTTCTCAGACCAGACCGGCGACCGGCCCGCAGCCCGAAACCAGACCGCAGCCCAAAGCTCAGCCCGAGGTGACCGCCATGCCCCTCACCCACCTGACCAAGAAGGACGTCGCCTACTTGGCCGGCTCACGGGTGATCTTCGACCGCGGGCAGGCCTATGCCCGGCGCGGAGCGGTCACCGACGGGTGCTACGACGGAGAGCGCCTGTCGGCCAGGGTCTTGGGCACCAGCCGGTACGCTGTGACTATCGTGGACACCGAGGGCGGCCTGGATTGCCGTTGCGATTGCCCATTCGAAGGCCATGTCTGTAAGCACATCGTGGCCACTCTCCTGGAGTTCATCGACCACCGGGACGCCTTCGCTGCCCGGGCGCAACGGGAGCGAAAGCTTCTGGCGACCATCGGTGAAGATCTGCGCCAGCTGCCCAGAGAGGAACTGGAGAGGCTCATCCTTTCCCTCATCGAGACGGACGGCCGGCGAGATGCCAGACTCACGGTCATGGACGCGCTGGACAGGGAAGGAGTGGACACCCCCACCCGCCAGCGCTGGAACCTGGCCCAGTATGAAGAGATGTGGGCCGAGATCGAAGGCATCCTGGGTCGTCTCGATGGGGACGACCTTGAGGAAGGCGCCGCCGAATATGAACTTGGCGAGTTGCTGGAACGAATGCAAGAGCTGCTAGCCGGCGACCGGCTCCCGGCGGGGGCCAGGCGGGCCCACCTCGACCGGTTGCTCGACCTGTACGAAAGGGGCGGCGCCCGGATTGCGCATATCCTCAGGGACGCGGTCCTCGCGACCGCCCGAACCAATGATGACTGGCATCGTGTCGCTGAGAGGCTTGAGGACGGTCCGGACCACGGCCGGTCATCCAGGCGCCACCATGACGACCCTGAACTCATCATCCAGATCTACCGCGACCGCCTCCACGATGAGAAGGGGTACCTGAAGAGGCGGCTGGCCAAGCTCCGGTCGGCGGCCGATTACCACGATCTGGCACTCTATTATCAGCGCAAGGGTCAGGCGGAAGAGGCCGTGCGGATGGCCGAAGAGGGTCTGGTCAAGGCGACCGGTCCGGCCGCCGACCTGATCGATTTCTTGCTGCCCTACTATCAGGCCAGGGGTGACTACGACAACACCTTGCGGCTCTATCGCCTGGCCTTCCTTCATTCGCCGCGCCTGGCCACCTACCGCAAGCTGAAGGCCGCCACCCGGCGGAAGGATTGGCCCGAGGTCAGCCGGGACTGCCTGTCGCGGCTGCCGGATGGTCCGGAGCTGGCCCGCATCCACCTCTATGAGAAACGCTACGACCTTGTCCTCGAGTACGTCCTCAAGGGTTCGCCAGATTGGTGGCCCGGGCAAAAGGACGTCTTCGCCGACGCGCTGCGGGACCACTATCCAGAAGAGGTCATCGGTTACTACATGGCTCAGGTGGATCGGCTCCTCCAGGCTCGGTCGAGGAGAGCCTATCGGGCCGCGGCTGGCTATCTCAAGAAGATGCGGCGGCTCCACGCCCTTCTCGACCGGCCGGACGAATTCCGGCGGCTTCTCTCCGACCTTCGCCTTGGAAACGCCAATCGCCCGGCCCTCTTGGAGGAACTGTCTCGAATCAGGCCGCCGGAGTAAGTCAAAGGACCATCTCAAAGACCGACGACAGGGGTGAGGTGCTGTCGGATCGAGCTCCCCGACGTCGATCCCAAGGACGAAGTAGCCACGCTCCCCGGGCGTCCAGTCCCCTTCTGGGGGTGGGGTCGCATTCCTGCCCGGGACGGGCGGCGCCGGGAGGGAGATCCGGGAGAGCACTGCCCCAGCACTCTGCCCGAACCAGGGAGGCATCGCCCACGAAAGACCCCGTGAAACTGGCCGAGGCCCTCGACAAGGCCCTCGCCGCCGACCCTCCGCAGCACAGCAAGGCTGTAAGCTTGCTCGAGCAGATGCTGGCCCATCCGGAAGCGGAGGACGCCTACGACGTGCCCCAACTCCTCGGCCTCCTGGCCCAATGCTACACAGCCATGGGCCACTTCAAAGCGGCGATTAAGACCGTCAAGCGGATGCTGGCCCGGCGACTGGATGGGCAACCCGACGGCCGTCACCTGATTGCGGAAATCCTCGTTAAGGCCGGGCGGGTGGACGAGGCCGAGAAGCTCTACATGAAAATCGCCGGCGACGCCGCTCCGGGTGACGCGGCGGTCCATGAGGCGGCCGGCTGGGCCTATCACTCCGTCGGCGATGCCCCGAAAGCCCTATACTGGGCGACCGCCGGGCTGGAAGTCGCCCTGCGGGGCGGCGACCCCGGACGGCGGGTCGAACGACTGGCCGCCCTCAGGGAGAAGCTCATCGATACTCTGGGTGTGGACCCCGACGACCTCCAGGCGCGGGCCGGCCGTTTCCTCGCTGACGATCAAGCCGGCCTCCATGAGGCGAAAAGACGGAAGGGCCGGGCTGTCTCAGCCAAGAAGAAACCACGAGTGCACGGCTGGTTCGCGGTGCGTGTCCAGCTCGTCGGCGGCGGCGACATGGGCCGCCTCAGCAGCGGGCCGGGCCGGGTCTTCCTGGTCGGGCCGGAACACACCCTCAAGGACCTCGCCGTGGCCATCGACCTGGCCTTTGCCCGCTGGGACCTGGCCCACATGCACGAGTTCCGCTTCCCTGACGGCCGCTGCTACGGCATCCCGGACGACGAGCCCGGGGGTCCGCTCTTTGGCGGAGAGCCCACCATCGACTACGAGCGCCACAGGGTCGGCGCCGTCGTCCGGCAGGGCGAGGATTTCATCTATGTCTTTGACTTTGGGGCCGACTGGCAACACCGCTGTCAGGTCACCCGGGACGGGCTCAACCCAGAAGAGGTGGCCGGGATCGTTCCCAGAAACCCCGTTCCCATCTGGGGCTGGGGGTCCATGCCTGACCAGTACGGCCGCCGCTGGGAGGGCGACACCGGCGAGGGCGAGGGCGAAGACGACGACGATGAGAGCGAAGACGACCGCTAGGTGATGGGATGACTGGCCAGACGCGCAAGCCCTGTCGCTCCACCCATGATTTAACCGAAAAGGAGGGATTTCCCTGGACCATCTCGAAGCGGGCCTTCGGAATCAGAGACGGGGCCGACTCCCAACCGGGCGCTCGCCGGGGAGGTGCTCTCAGTGCGTTTTTCGGAGCGGTTCAAGCAGGTATGGTGGGTCCTGCTCCTTGTCGCCTTGCTGGTTCTGATCGGCCTGCGCCGGGCTAAAGTAGCATCCGGTAGTCTGACCGCCCTCGACGGGGTCATCCTTGGGGTCATGGCCGTGCTGATTCTCATGCCCTTCTTCTCCGAAGTCACATTACTGGGCGTTTCAGTCAAGCAGAAGGTGGAGGAAACCAAGAAGGAACTCAAGCAGGAAATAAAGGACCGGGTTTCCGAACTCCGGGCCGAGGTCAGGAACTCGATAACCGTGTCCATCGGAACGCCGCCTGCCGATCACGAGCTTGGGACGATCAAGCAGATGATCATCACCGGGCTGGACCAGCTGCCCCCGGTCAAGGCCTGGGACCCTGCCGGACGCAGGGCGCCTCCAAGGTTGGAGCTGACTCCGCTTGACGAAGCTGACATGCCTCCAGCGGCTGTTGAGGCAGTGAAAGCGCGCTATCAACTGGAGAGGGAAGCCAAGAGAGCCTGGGCGTCCCTCCATGCCGGTCAGGATCCAGGCCGGAGGGCTTTCAGGGCCGTGGTCCAGGACCTGGTCGAAAAGTCAGCTCTGCCAAGGGGCTTTGATGGCCTCCTTGCGGAGGCCTACTCGGTGGTGTCCGCCGGGGCCCATGGGAATGAGCCGACAGACGCCCAGCTGGGGTTTCTGAGGGACGTGGTCCCGCCTTTGGTGGAGAGGTTCAGGGCCATCGGCCCATCCGAGTAGCGAGCGGTCGCGAGGGAGCCGGGGACATTATCTTCAGAAAGACCGACAGGGCCAGATATGCCTTGGGCAGTCAAGCCCCGCCCCCCAGGTGACGCCGGACCCATCGCGTTTGGCAACATAAAAACCCAGGGGTTCTCCCTGGGTCTGTTATTTTGCACCTTCATGTGAAATCCGGTCTGCACCGTGCACCCCTTAACCCCTACGGCTGAGGGCTGAACAGCTCTACCACCTCGGTTCCAAGGCCTTGCGCTACCCTGGCCAAGGTGTCGAGGGTCACGTTGACTTCTCCCGCTTCTATCTTCTGGTAATGGCGGACAGCAATGCCGGCTCGGGCTGCCGCGGCTTCCTGAGTGAAGCCTCGAAGCAGCCGGATCCTGCGGACGTTAAGAGCCAACAATCGCCTGGTGTCGCTTCGGCGGCCACCTTTCTCGCTCATTCGTCTCCCCCCGTGAGTACCTCTGCTAGAAGGGTATCCCAGTCGGGGGGCCTTGACCACGCCACATATGGCGTGTTATGCTGAAGGCGGGCGAAGCCCCCAAAGTCGACCTATCAGCCCGCATCACTGTCGCCAGAGGTGATCCGGCGGACCGACGAAGGAGGCCTGGACATGACATCCGCAGCTGGGGTTGACTGCCTTTTTTTTAAGGGCCATCGCGGAACAAGGGCCCTCGTGGTGGCGAATGTCCCCGCAACCAGGGCCCGGGAGTTGGCCGAACGTTACAGGGAGCGCGGGTGGGAGATGATCGTCGTCGGTCGCTTCGCGGTCATGGGCGACGGGATCGCGGTTGAAGTGATCACCGACCAACAGACCCCCTCTGGGCATCCACCGCACGAATAGCATTGATCCAGGACGGCGGTCCGGGGTCTCTTGTCGCCAGTAGTCTTTCCCTTGATGGCGAAGAACCCTGATGGTGCTTGCAGGCCGGACCGGCCAGCTTTGGAAGACCTTTTGGTCGCGGCGTTCTTTCTATGATAGCTACCCCAAGCCAAAGTGCCCGAGTCAACCTGGGCGTCGCATTGGCCACCTGGCTCTGCGACGCCACGTTTTTGGATTACTGAACGCGGGTACTACGGACACGGACTCCAACACGCTATGCCAGCTGAAGGAGCGCACCGAGCGGCCGAGGCAAATCCTCTCAGACCTTTCTGGTTGTAGATTTTCTAACTTGGCGATGCATGGAACTAACCTATGAGGGCGACCGTCAAAAACCGGAAAGGGCTCTGCCATGGGGGTTAGCGATGAAACGGACTGTCTGGTTTCTTGCGATATTGCTGTTGATCTCAACTTCGTCCTCCAGCTGCAGTTCTCATGTTCCCCTGGCGAGGAATGCCGACCGGGTCATCATCCTCGGGGCCAGCTATGGCCAACTCCTGTCCGGCAAGCCCGCTCAAGAATTCCTACAATCGTTCCGACTAGGCGTTGACGGCCGGGCGAAGGGCCAGAAGATCGCCCCTAACGGCGGAGTTCGCCTGGTAATCGCCCACGGGTTCTCCAGCCCAGGACGAGTTTTCCTCTACGACGAACCCCACAAGCTTGTCTCGTATGAAGGGAAGACTTATAGCCTATCGCATCAATTTCCGTGGCCGCAGCCGCAGGACGGAGTACGGTCCTTCAAAGTGGGGACATACGGGTTCCCGGGGCCGATTGTTCAATGGCTCAAGGCAAAGAGCGAGGAGAAGGGCGCGGTGGTCGGCCTTGGCGGTTTGCCTGGCGACGGCAAAGTCCTGCTCGTGAGTGCGGGGGAGCAGGGGAGTATAGTATACTTAATGAACGCTGATTTCACGGACGGCACTTGGCGATTCATGTTCCAATACCGGAAGCCTCAAGAGGTTTCGCCTGAAATGGCTAATGCTGTGGCCACCATTGGGTTTGTTGCAACACTCCCCAATAACGTCAAGGTTGAAGTCTATGAACCCGATGCCAAATCCAAACTTACGGGAGGACCAGTCAAGGAAGAACAGATTCCGCTCCCTAAGTCGGGTCCCGTCGGTCCAGGACTGGCCGACATTTGTCGGAGCCTCTTTAGCGATTACCTGCTGGGGTACAAATCGATCGATGCTGACGACAACTACCGCTTGACCGATTATCGGGTCGAAGACGTGACGTCTCGGTCGAAATCGCCGTCCAACGGGAGGCTCACCTTCCTGGTCGAATATTCCGTCTTGCCTGCCATCCCAAAGAGTTTCTCCAACTGGCTGCCGGCGGACGGCCAGATAGGATCTGATGGGTGGATCCTGAACAAGGAAATCTCTGTGGACATTATTGAAGAGGGGGCTGGCTACTACATTCAGAACATGGGTGGGGGAGGCCAGTGAGGGAAGCAAGAAGAGACCATACATCATTGACCGAGGCTTCGGATTTCGCGCCTGTTTCTATGAGCCTATTGGTGGCCCCGGGCTTGAAGACCCTGACCGGGGATGCGGACAAAAACCTGGACTCGAAATGAGACAGGAGGATGTCCGTGTACACACTGGAGGACCGGATGAGGGCGGTCAGACTCTACCTCAAGTATGGCGGCGGCTCGGCCACCGTTCGCCGGGAATTGGGTTACCCTACGAAGAACGCGTTGAAGCAGTGGGTCAAGGAGTACGAAGCCAGTGGCGCACTTCATGATGAATATCGCGCTCGCCCACCGAAGTACTCTAAAGAGCAGAAACAGACTGCCGTGGATTACTATTTGGAGCACGGCCGGAGTATGAGCCGGTGTATCCGGGCTCTTGGCTACCCGAACCGGGAAACGCTAAAGCAATGGCTCGATGAGGCGCTACCGGATAGGCGCGGACTACGCTCCGGAAGGTCACTTCAGCCCAGGGTAGAATTCACGTATGAGCAGAAACACGCGGCCGTTCTGGGCCTTTGTTCCACCCGAGTTCGACAGTAAATAGGTGAAAAACGCGGTTCCCGAAGAGGGGGCTCCTTCGATAGCTGGGGTTTTCTTTCTTAGGGAGGCCCAAAAAGCGAAAATCGTCTAGGTAAGCGTTTTGCGGTCCGTAGCTTGACAGCG
>DASXUT010000123.1 GCA_036504675.1 Bacillota bacterium
ACCGGGGGTTCTCCTCGGAGGACAACCTCCGCGAACTGCAGCGGACCGGCGGGCACTACATCGCCGGGGAACGGATGAGGAGCGGCAAGCCCGTGGTGGAAGAGGCCCTGTCCCGCCCGGGACGTTACCAGACCGTCCGGGACAACCTCGAGCTCAAGGAGATCGTGATCGGTGACGGTGAAGCCTGCGTGCGGTACATTCTGGCCCGTAACCCCCGGGAAGAGGAGCGGGACCGGGCCGCCAGGGAAACGGTCCTGAAACGGCTCAGGGAAGAGCTTACCCACCTGGCGGAAAAGCACGGTTCGCCGTACCCCAAGGCCGCTTGCGAGTTGATGGCCAACCAGGCCTACGGAAAGTACCTCAAGTTGGACAAACATGGCCGGCCGAGGATCGATCAGGACAAGGTGCGGGCCGAGGAACGGCTCGACGGCAAGTACCTCATCCGCACCTCCGACGACACCATCTCGGCGGAAAACGTGGCCCTGGGGTACAAGCAGCTTCTGGAGGTCGAGGACGCCTTCCGCACCCTCAAGACGACGCTCAACCTGCGGCCGGTGTACCACCGCCTGGAGGACCGCATTCGGGCCCACATCCTGCTTTGCTGGCTTGCCCTGCTCCTGGTCCGGGCGGCGGAACGGGGGACCGGCCAGACCTGGCGGGTACTGAGGGACCGCTTGGAGCGGATGCACCTCGGCGAGTTTGCCGGCGATGACGGCCGGGTTCTTCAAAGGACGGAGACGACCGCTGAGCAGAAGCAAATCTTTTCGGCTTTTAAGGTCTCAGAACCGTCCCGAATCCTTGGTATTACTGCAACCGATGCGAAAAAACCGGCCCCGGACACATAGTTACACGCCTCAAAAATCCCGATCCGGCAAGCCCTTATCTGGCGCCCTGTTGCGCCATTCTTTCACCTAGCGACTGTCGAACTCGGTTCCAGCGCCAGGTCCCCGTTGTCGTACTTGACCAGCGGGTGCGGCCCATCGACCCCGTACCAGACATACTGCTTGGCCGGGCCGATGGGCATCTCGAACTTGTAGCACCGAAAGGTCCCGGCCGGGACGGACACATCCTCGACTGCCGCGACTTTGCCCGACATCCGAGCCACCGAGCCCCGACGACGATCAGCCCATATTTGGCCTCGAAGCCCTCGCCCAGGGCCATCGCCCGTTGGACATAGAGCAGGCTGTCGTTGTCGAAGGCGTCCTTGGGGTACTTGAGGGTCATCGACTGCTTACCTTGCGGGGTGACGGCGCTCAGCTTGGCCCGACCGTTGGCATATTCGGCGTCAACCGTCGACCGCTGGCCCTGGGAATCGGCCTCCTTATGGGTCCTGACCGGCTTGAGGCCGGCGTCGACGGTGACCTCGTCCCGCGTCTTCAGCCGGGCGAGAAATCGTTCGTGGCGACAAAGACGAACCCGGAAGCAGTGGGGGTCACCGCGAAGGTCGCCGTCCCCACTTGCTGGCCGGCCTTCATCCAGACGTAGTTCACGGACTCAGGGGCGGACCAGGGAGCCGTCACGACCGGCCCGTTGGCACCCCGCGAGCACCCGGCCAGGGCCAGGGGAATGGCCAGGACCAGCCCCATGGTCAGGGCTAGGCGCCGGGCCTGATGCCGGTTCATCGAACATCCCTTCACTTCAACCGCACTCCCTTCGCCGGGCCGGTCCATCGGAACGTCAGCCACATGTAGATATACCCGAAAACGACCAGGGCCGGGGTGTAGGCCAGGTCTGGCGGGTAGTACCTGACCATCCCCGGAAAGGTCTGAGCCAGGACGACCGTCCCATCGACGAGGACGTGAAAGAGCATGGCCAGGGCGAAGAGGGCGACCAGGCGCCCCCGGTCCCGGCCCGCCGAGGGCTCCCGCGCCGGCGATGTGGCCAGCCGCTCCCTCGGCCAGCTAATCCCCAGGGCGATGATCACCCCCATGACCGCGTGGAGTTGGATCGCCCAGAAGCGGTCGTAGATGAAGAGCGGGACGAGGAAGGCCCCGAAGGTGTGCAGGCCGGTGTACTGGAAGACGCCGGGGTGGAGGAAGGCTAGTGATAGGAGGATGGCTTCCCCCGACCCATATCCCAGCCCGACCCAGTAGCCGAGGGTCAGGGCGGGGAGGCGGGCGAGGCGACTGGAGTCGTCGGCGGTCGCGGCCGGCGCCCGCCCGGCCTTGGCCGCCGCCCGGCGGGCCAGGACCAGGGCGACGAGGAGCGCGGCCAGCTTCCCAAGCTCCTCCCAGAAGGCGTTGTCGACCAGCAGGAGGAGGTTGCCGCCGAGGCCGACGCCCCGCATGACGAAATACCCTTCCCAAAGCTTCCTGAAGATGACCGCAAAACAGGTGATGAAGCCGAGAAAGAACACCCCGGCCAGCCCTGTGGGGCTCAAAGCGGTTCGGGCAAGCTGCCGCCGCCCTGCCCACCAGGCCACGGCCGGTAGGGGGACGACGTTGGTCAGGATCATCCCGATAAAGAGCACGGTGTTTCCTGCTGACCACGCCCCTGAGAGGGCTTTGGAGTGTCCGGGGCGAACCTTCGATTAGCTTGTTCACAGGGGGATCAGAGTGAAAATAGCTCTTGTAGATGTCGACGGCACCCTGGTCGACGGGCAGACCTATCGGCCGCTGACCCGGCTCCTCTGGGCCCGGCCCCACCTCAGACCGCTGATCGTCCTTCTCTTCTTCCAGCTCATGCCCGGCCACCTCCGGCGCAACCGCTCAGCTGAAGACCGCATTGCCAGTCAGAACGGGTGGACTCGGGGCTACACGCGCCTCCTCGCCGGGATGACCCTCGAGGAGGTGGCCGAGATCATGAAGGACGCCTGCGAGGACTTGGTGCCCGTGATACGGCCAGAGATCCTCCGGGAGATGGCGATCAGGCGGGCCGAGGGCTGCGCCGTGACCCTCGCCTCAGGCTCGATGATGCCCTTTCTCGACCAGCTGGGGCCGATGGTCGGGGCCGCCGGGTGGGTCGGCACGCCGGTGGAGATTCGGGACGACCGCTACACGGGGCGCCTGGACGGCCCCCCCTGCAGCGGGGTGGCCAAGCCCATGTATGCCGAGGCATTGCTCAAAGTGGCGGCCGACGGGATCGACTGGGAGGCGTCCTGGGCATACGGCGACAGCCTTTCCGACCTGCCGATGCTCGAACGGGTCGGCCACCCGGTCGCGGTAGCCCCGGAGCCGGGCCTGGCCGCGGAGGCCGTCCGACGGGGTTGGAGGGTCTTGGAGATGGCAGGGAATGAGGTCCCCGGACAGAATACCTAGGCGACTCGAACCGAGTGCGTACTTGGAGGCATGGACTGATGACCGACAAGCAAGGCTACAATGTCGCCGTCCTGGGCGGTGGGAGCGCCTACACGCCGGGATTGGTCGCCGGCCTGCTCCGGCTGGGCGACAGGCTACCCCTGGCCCGCCTGGTATTGGTAGATATCGATGAACATAAACTCAAGGTGGTCGGCGAACTGGTCCGGCACATGGTCGAGACCTCCGAGGCCGGCCGCGGGACGGTCGTCTCGATGACCGCGGACCGCGTCGAGGGCTTCAAGGGCGCCGACTTCATCCTCAGTCAGATCCGCGTCGGCGGCCTTGCCCACCGGGCCCTCGATGAGCGCATCCCCAACCGCTACGGTGTCCTCGGCCAGGAGACGACCGGCCCGGGCGGATTCGCCATGGCCCTCCGGTCGATCCCGGTCATGCTCGACGTGGCCCGCGACATCCGACGGGTCGCCCCCGAGGCCTGGCTGATCAACTACACCAATCCGACCGGGCTGGTGGCCGACGCCCTCCACCGCTACGCCCCGGACTGCCGGGTCATCTCCATCTGCGACATGCCCATGGCCGTGCAGTTCCTCGTCTCCAAGCTCCTCGGGATGCCAATGAACTCCCTCTCCGTCGACTACGTCGGTTTGAACCACCTGGGCTGGACCCGTCACCTCTACCACCAGGGCGTGGACCTGATGGACCAGCTCCACGGGATGGTCTCCCAGCTCATCCAGCTCGGCCCGGCCCTCAAGCAGATGATCCCCAAGGAGCTGGGCATCGGCGACGAGAAGGAACTCGACGAGATCATGGTCATCCTGAAGATGTTCCACCGGCTGAGGGTCATCCCCTCGCCGTACCTCCAGTACTACTACGACAAGGACGAGTCGGTCAAGAAGCAGCTGGCGGCCGGGAAAACCCGGGCCGAGGTGGTCATGGAGATCGAGCAAGACCTCCTCGGCTTCTACGGCGAGATCACCCGGGACAAGCAGCCCGAGCTATGGAAGAAGCGCGGCGGCGACTGGCACGCCGACATGATGATGGGCCTTGTCGCGGCCATCGCCAACGACACTCACGAGGTCTACATCGTCAACGTCCCCAACCGCGGGGCGGTCGAAGGGATCAGGTTCGACAAGGTCGTCGAGATCCCCGCCGTCATCGGGCGGGACGGGGCCAGGCCGCTGGTGGTCGGCCGAATCGAGCCGGACATGCTCGGGCTGATGCAGGTCATCGCGGCCTATGAGGAACTGACCGTCGAAGCCGCCGCCGAGGGCTCCAGGGAGAAGGCCCTCCGGGCCCTGTCCATCCACCCACTCATCCCGTCCCTGGACGTGGCCGAGAAGATTCTCAATGACTATCTGGAGGCCCACCGGGAGTTCCTGCCGACGTTCCGCTGAAAGACCCCACACAGAGACCCCACATCGGAGGAGAGACCATGAGACGGGCCCTTCAGAAGTTCGCCACCGCGGCCCTGACGCCCATCGCCGTGCTGCCGGCCGCGGCCTTGCTCTATGCCCTTGGGGCGGTCGTCCCCATCCCGGTGGTGGCCAAGGCCCTCACCACTTCGGGACAGGTCCTCTTCGAGAACATCGGCCTCATCTTCGGCATCGGTATCGCCGTCGGGCTGGCCGACGGAGAGGGCATCGCCGGCCTGTCGGCCGGCGTCGGCTACGTGATCATGGCCGGCATCGGCCGGGCGATGGTTCCCGACTGGAACCTGGGCATCCTGGCCGGCCTCATCGCCGGGCTCCTCTCGGCCTACTTCTTCGCCCGCTACCACGCCATCCGCTTCCCCGACTACCTGGCCTTCTTCGGGGGGCAGCGCTTCGTCCCGATCATCACGTCCCTTGCCAGCGTGGTCTTCGGGCTCCTCCTCGGCTGGGTCTTCCCACCGGTCTCGGCGGGCATCACCGCTCTCGGCGATTGGATGGCCCGCTCCGGGGTCTGGGGCGTGGCTTCGTACGGAGCCGTTGAACGGGCCCTCATCCCCACCGGCATGCACCACTTCCTCAACGGCGTGGTCCTGCTGCTCCAGGGGACCTACAACGGCGCCCACGGCGACCTGCCGCGTTTCTTCGCCGGCGACCCAACGGCCGGATACTTCATGGGCGGCTCCTACCCGATCATGATGTTCGCCTTCCCGGCCGCCTGCCTGGCCATGTACCACGAGGCCATCGGGCCCAAGCAGCGCCGGGCGATCAAGGGGCTCCTGCTGACGGCCGCCCTGACCAGCTTCATCACCGGCCTGACCGAGCCGGTCGAGTTCACCTTCGTCTTCACCGCGCCCATCCTCTACGTGGTCAACGTCGTCTTCACCGGCCTGTCCTTCGCCCTCTCCTACTTGCTCAACATCAGGGCCGGCTTCTCGACCTCGTCGGGCGTTTTCGAGTACATCGTCAACTTCTACCGCGGCCAGAACGTCATCCTCCTGATCCCGCTCGGGGTCCTCTTCGGCGCCCTCTACTACTTCACGTTCCGCTTCCTCATCCGCCGCTTCAACCTGATCACTCCGGGGCGGATGGAGGAAGAAGGGCTGGACGCCGGGACGACCCAGATGCTCGACGCCATCATGAGCGGGCCGGGGAAGAAGCAGGCGATGGGGGAGGGGGCGGTGGTCCAGCCGGCCATCACCGCCGCGTCGCCGTTGCCCGAGCGGGCCCGCGGGGTCATCGAAGCCCTCGGCGGCCTGGCTAACCTGGAGAGCGTCGACACCTGCCTGACCCGCCTGCGGGTGGTGGTTAGGGACGAGGGCAAGATCAACGAGCCCTATTTGAAGCAGCTCGGCTCGATGGGCAAGGTCCGGACCGGGAAGAACGTCTATCAGTTCGTCTTCGGGACCATCTCCAACGACCTGAGGGCGGAGGTTCGGAAGATCATGAAGGCGGAGAAGAAGTGAACGGGGCTGGGGCGACCTGGACCTTCGCTCAATTGAGGGAGGACCCGTCGCTGATCACCGCCGAGCTGCGATCGCCCGCCTTCCACCCCGAGGGGATCATGAGCGTCCTCTACGAGGGCGACCCGCCGACGATTCCGGTGTGCTACGCAGAGTGGATGGAAGCGCCCCGACCGCTCGAGAACATTTCGGGCACGCGCTTTTGGGGGGCGGACTTCCCGACTTCCCCCATCGCCGACGACGTCTGTTCGACCGTGCCCATCCTGGCTCAGGACGCGGCGGAATGGATTGACGGGACGCCCCTTCTGTCCCACCGGCACACCGTCGCCCTGCGCGGGCCCGGGCTGTCGGCGCCGCTGGAGGCCGAGGGCATGCCGTCCATTCTGGTCGAGGACTTCGCCATGCCCGCCCCAGGCTTGGCCGGGGAGGCCAGGCGGGTCCGGGTCCATCTCCCCCACGACTGCCGGGTCGGCGAACCCTGCCCGGCCCTCTTCATCTTTGACGGCCAAGTGGTCGCCAATCAGTTCCCCGTCATCCCCGACACCCTGCGCCACCGAGGCCGGATACCTCCGGTGATCCAGGTGGTCATGGACTCCGCCGTCGGCCAGCGGCAGAGCGAGTACCTGGCCGACCGCCCGCGCAACGCGGCCGCCCGCCTGGTCAAGGCCGACGCCCTCGACTGGCTGCTGGGGACGATTCCTCAGGCCGCGTCCCCCGCCCAGGCCGCGCCCTAGCCCTTGGCCGGCGAGCCGATGGCGTAGGCCGTCGGCGACTGCCCCAGACGCTCCGACGGCCCGAGGACCATCCGCCAGGAGAAGCCGTGTTCCTCGAGCCCAAACCGCCCGACCGCCTCGACGGCCCGGGGGTTGCTATCGAGGACCCCGACGGCGATGGGGAGCTCACCGGCCGGCGCGGCCGCCTCGGCCTGTGCCGCCAGCAAATCAAGGGGACGCTCAACGCCCGGCCCGACGACCCATGGCCCGGCCGAGACGGCCCTAGCCCCCCGGCGCCCGAGGATGAAGCCGGCGACGCCGCGGGCTGATGAGCCAGCCCGACCCTCGTTCACGGCCTCAGCCACAAAGGCCAATTCGGGAGACTGGCGAAAGCGCCGCTCGAGGAAGAAGCGCCGGTCGGCGCCGAAGGACTCGCGGTCCAGGGCGCAGACGGCGGCGAGGTCGGCCGCCGCCATCGGCCGGACGGCCCAGAGCTTCCGCTCCGCGCCGTCACCCGTGTCCGCCCGCTTACCCGCGTCCGCTCCGTCGCCCTCGGGCCGAGCCGCGCTCCCCCGGAACCGCACGGACTTGCAGATCTTCCTGAACCCGACCCGCTCGTACATCGGCACCGCCGCCGGCACCCCATCAAGGTACACGCTGGCGCAGCCCCCGGACCGCAGATGGTCGACGGTCGTCTCAAGGAGCCGCCGGCCGATACCCCGCCCGCGGGCCGCCCTGACGACGATGAGCCCCCCGACGAAGCCGGCCTCGCCGTAGGGCGTACCCACGCAGAGACCGATGCGCCGGCCGTCCTCCTCGGCGACGAAGGAAGCCTCCGGCGCGTATTCAAGCCCCGCCTTGAACTCCTCGCGGCCGTGATTGGTCCAGCCCTCCTCGGCCGTCCGCTCAGCGGCGAAGTCCAGGTCCAAAGGCAACATCCGACGGATGTTCATGCCCGTTTCCTCCTCGGTGGCCGCGTTCAGCTAACAAGAGAACCGGAAGGAACACGATCGTGTTCTTTCCGGTTCTGTCTTTGACACCGGGGCGCAGGCCCCTTCACCACTTGGTCAGGATGGCCTCCCGCCGAAACAGGCCGGTGGCCAGCCGGAAGAGGACGATGTCGATCACCGCCACGATAGCCGCCACAACGAACATGACCTTCGGGGTGATCAGCATCAGGCCGGTGGTCTGCCCGATCATCAGGCCGACGATTGGGATGACCAGCATCGCCGTGACCTGCTGGGCCGTGCGGTAGCTGGAGACGCGGCTGGAGACGAAGACGGCGAAGGAGACGCCCAGGAACAGCAACAGCGGGACGAAGACGAAGATGGAGAACAGCCAGACACCGTCGGGGAAGGTCGGGTGACCGAAGGCCCGCGCCGTTCCGATCCGGGCGAAGATGGTATAGATCCCGAAGCCGAGCCACGAGGCGCCCAAGCCGAGGATGAGCGAGGTCAGGATCTTGCCGAAAAAGAGCTCGTTGTCGGTCAGCGGGGCGACGCACAGCGGCTCCAGCGTCCGCCGTTCCTTCTCGCCGGCGAAGCTATCGGCGGCGATGATCGAGGTGACCGCCAGGGGGATGATCCAGAACATCGGGAAGGCGATGACCTTGGTCAGCATCGTCACCAGCATTTGCTGGGGGGTGGCCCCTGGCGGCAAGCCGAGTGAACCCCAGGGGATGTTCTCCACCCCGTGCATGCCCTTGGCGCCCTTGATCGGGTCAAGCATCATGAACCCGAAGATGCCCACCAGGAGCACCGGCGGGAGGATGACGCTGGCGGCCAGGTTCAGGTCGCGGAAGATCTCTTTCAACTCGCGCTTGGCGATGACGAAGGCTTTTCGCATGTCAGGTTCCTCCTACTCCTCTTCCCTGGAGTCGCGCATCAACTCGAGGTAGACGTTCTCCAGGGACTGCTCCTCTTCGTTCAGGGCGACGACCCGGCCGCCGGCGGCCAGGACCTCCTGAAGCAGGAGCGGGTTAAGCGCCTCGGGGTCCGTCGTCGTGTAGGTGATGACGTCGCCGGCCTGCTGGACACCGGTGACCTCGGGATGCTTGGCGGCGAAGGCCTTGACGACCTCGGCCGACTCGGCGGCGCGGGCGGCGACATGAATCTTGCAGAGCCGTTCCTTGCCCCCGGCCAGCCTCGCCCGAAGCTCGTCGGCGCTGCCCTGGGCGACCACCCGTCCCTGGTTGATCAGGGCGATCCGGTCGCACAGCCGCTCGGCCTCGGGCAGATTGTGGGTGCAGAGGACGAAAGTCCGCCGCTTTTCCGCCCGCAGCTCGAGGACATAGTCGCGGACGACCTTGGCGCTTTCCGGGTCCAACCCGGAGGTGGGCTCGTCGAGGAAGATGACCTGGGGGCCGTGGATGAGCGTCCGGGCGATGGCGATCTTCTGCTTCATGCCCTTGGAGAACCGCGCCAGGCGGTCATTCCGGCGCTCCCAGATGCCCATCATCTTGAGGAGCCGTTCGGATGAGGCCCGGATGTCGGCCGCCGACATCCCGTAGAGCTCGCCGAAGAAGCCGAGGTACTCGAGGGCGTTGAGGCGGTCGTACAGGCCGGGGCTCTCGGTCAGCAGGCCGATGTGCTCCCGGATGCGCTCGGCGTTCCCCGGGGCGGTTATGTCCATCCCGAGGACCTGGCCGCTGCCGCCGGTCGGCTGATACAGACAGGCGAGCAGGCGAACGGTGGTCGTCTTGCCGGCCCCGTTCGGCCCCAGGAGGCCGAAGATCTCGCCCGCCTTGACCTCGAAGTTCACGTCGCGCAGGGCGACCGTACCGTTGAAGGTCTTGGCCAGATTGTAGGCGGCGATGACGGAGGCGCCGGATTCTTGGTTCTGAGTCATGGTGACCCGCCTTTCCAATATGGGCCTATTCAGTGTACTAATTCGCTAGTACACTAATACGCTACGACTATACCAAGAATGCCTTAGATTGTCAACCGGTGGCCGAGCCTTCGGTTAGGGACTTCGCAGCCCAGCTCCTTATCATCCTTTGGCACTCCACGGCGGGCAGACGACTGCCGGCTTTCAGCGTCGCCCTCACGGCCTCAATGGCCTTCCCGGCCGATACGGCCCCTGCGGACACCAATACGTCAAGGACCCATAGTGTTCCGTGGACGGTGACCCCATTCTTCTTTGCTGCGTTCTTAAGGGGCCTATCCCCCGTTACTAGGACGGCCCCCAGCCTTTGAGCCAACACCAAGACAGATGCGTCCGCCATAGACATGCCGCGGTCTGATTCCAGTAGCTTACTGAAGCCCTCTACCTGGCTCGGGGTGTGTCGCACAATATGAATGCCAAGTCTCCTTACTTGAAGCCTAAGCGGGTTGGTCAGTTCATTGTTGACGAAGTCAGTAGTGGATAGGGTGGACGGACAGCCACCAAGCTTGTCCAGGATGCCACCATCATCCAAATCGATAATGACGCAAGCATCGACCACTAACGGTGCGGAAGTTTCCATAGTCGGCCCATCTCCGCCAACGGCTTGCCTAGCAGCTCAGCCGCCCTCGAGCGAGTGATCAGGTCCATGTCCACGGCCCGGCTGACAAGCAGTTGAGCCCGCCATGCAGTTTCCGGTGGAACCTGGCGGCCAGGCTCGGTGATCTTCCAGCTGTTCTTCCGGAACTGGTTGAGCAGTGCCGACGCGAGAGATCGTGTAATCACTCCGACCTCCTCGGCCCGGTGGATCCAGGCCTGCATGCTCAGCCCGTACTTGGCCTTCAGCATCTCTAGCTCACAGAGGCTGAGCGACATCCGCTTCTGTCCCAGCTCCGCCACGACGCGCTCTTGCGGAGCCAGGAAGGCCCCGGCGTATCTGTGGCAGACAGCCTCTTCTTCACAGTCACCCACCGGCTTCAGGACCAAATGACCAAGCTCATGAGCCATGCTGAAACGCTGCCGATCCCCCGGCAGATTCGAGTTGACCGAGATGACTGGCCGGGCCTCTTGGGACTGCAGGATACAGGCGTCAAAACCAGGCGGCCCCTCGATCAAAAGCACCCTCAGTCCGAAGTCTTCCAGGGTCGAGGTCAGGTTGGCAATGGGACCTGAGCCAAGTCCACATTTGCGCCTGAGAGCGGAGGCAGCGTCTTCAATCTCGTTAACCGACCGGACCTCTGCCCTATGCTCGGGGAGGCTTCCGGGCAGACTCTCGGCCGGCTGGGAGCCTGGAAGCAGGTTTTCGATATCTATCAGTCTTTCCAAGGCTTCCCTTGATTTTTCGAGAACAACCCCCTGGGCCTTCGGGGAAAGGTCCGGGATGCACCGATGAGCGGCGATGGACAGCTTCCGGCTTTCAGGCCGATAGAAGTACTCGGGCCTCACCTCAAGGGCGACCGACAGCCTCAAAAGCGCTGCCGAACTGGGTCTATTTAGGCCACGCTCATACTTGGATATGGCCTGAGCGCTCAAGCGAGACCTGGCGGCCAAGTCACGAAGACTGAGGTCAGAGGCCTTACGCGCCATCCTGATGCGGTCACCGACCGGCATACAGGCATCCCCTCCTTGCGGTTTACATTATGCCACACAAGACGCAGAAATGTAAACCCAGACCGCTCGACACCCAGCGACAAACGAAGGGCGCCGCTTGGTCTGGCCAAGCGGCGCCCGAGTCAGAAGTCAGTGGTCACAGCTCCGTCAGCTATCCCGCTCGGTTTCCCCTCCGAAGTACTTCCGCCTGAACCCCAGGGCCACGTTGACCAACCCCAGCATCACCGGCACCTCGATGAGCGGGCCGATGACGGCGGCGAAGGCCTGGCCGGAATTGAGGCTGAAGACCGCCACGGCCACGGCGATGGCCAACTCGAAGTTGTTCGAAGCGGCGGTGAAGGAGAGGCTGGCCGTCTTCGGATAATCCACCCCCAGCCTCAGGCTGAGGAAGAACGAGACCAGGAACATGACCACGAAGTAGATGATCAGCGGGATGGCGATGCGGACGACGTCCATCGGCAGCTGGACGATGTAGCTACCCTTCAGAGAGAACATCACGACGATCGTGAAGAGCAGGGCGATCAGGGCCAGCGGGCTGATTGTTGGAACGAACTTCTTCTCGTACCACTCGACGCCCATGCGGGGGGCCAGGATGGTCCGGGTCAAGAAGCCCGCCAGGAAGGGGATGCCAAGGTAGATGGCGACGCTCTTGGCCACCTGCCCGATGGTCACGTGGACGACCGTCCCCTTCAGCCCGACCCAGGCCGGCAGGATGGTGATGAAGACGTAGGCGTAGACCGAGTAGAAGAACACCTGGAACAGGGAGTTGAAGGCGACCAGGGCGGCGGCGTACTCGCTGTCTCCGTGCGCCAGGCTGTTCCAGACGATGACCATGGCGATGCAGCGGGCCAGGCCGATGAGGATGAGGCCGACCATGTACTCGGGGTAGCCACGAAGAAAGATGATGGCCAGGACGAACATCAGGACCGGGCCGATCACCCAGTTCTGAACCAGTGAGAGGGTCAGGACCTTGCCGTTCCTGAAGACCTTACCGAGCTCGTGGTAGCGGACTCTGGCCAGCGGGGGGTACATCATGACGATCAGGCCGATGGCGATGGGAATCGAGGTCGTCCCCACCGACAGTCGGTCAAGAAGGGCCGCCACGCCGGGGAAGACGTAGCCCAGGCCCACGCCGAGGGCCATGGCCAGGAGGATCCAGACGGTCAGAAACCGGTCGAGGCTGGACAGGCGCGCAGTCCCTTTCCCGTTGTTCAAGTCGTTTCACCTCTCCGCGTTCAGCGGTGGTAGGTAGGATGAGCGGGAGCGGATTTCGGAGCGCAGACCGCGACTGTGGCCGCGGTCACAACACCGCATTGAAGAAGTAGCCGATGGCCGTGATGGTGACGGCCCCGATCCCGAAGTAGATCGCCAGGAGCTTCGGCTTGAGGACTTTCCTGAGGATGATCGCCTCGGGCAGCGAGAGGGCGGTGACGGCCATCATGAAGGCCAGGGCCGTGCCCATGGCCATACCCTTCTCCATCAAGGCCTGGACGATGGGGATGGTCCCGGCGGCGTTGGAGTAGAGCGGGACGCCGATGAGGACGGCCACCGGGACGGCCAGGGGGTTGCCCCTGCCGGCCACCGTGAGCATCAGATCCTGGGGCACGTAGCCGTGGATCGCGGCCCCGGCCCCGATGCCGATGATCACGTAGAGCCAGACCTGGCGGAGGATCTCCCGGACATAGTCCCTGGCGTAGATCAGGCGCTCCCGCCAGGAGGGATTGGGCACGTCGGCTTTCCCCACCTGGATCTGCCAGACATAGTCCTCGACCCACTTCTCCAGGTGCAGGCGACCGATGATGATCCCGGCGACGATGGCCACGGTCACCCCGGCACCGATGTAGAGGACGGCGATTCTCCAGCCGAAGAGCCCCCAGAGCATGACCAGGGCCACCTCGTTGACCATCGGCGAGGAGATGAGGAAAGAGAAGGTCACCCCTAGGGGCACCCCCGATTCGACGAAGCCGATGAAGAGGGGCACGGCCGAACAGGAGCAGAAGGGGGTGACGATGCCGAGCAGGGCGGCCAGGACGTTGCCGACGTACTCGTTGCCCCGAGCCAGCACCCGCTTGGTCTTCTCCGGGGGGAAGAAGCTCCTGATGATGGCGACTAAGAAGATGATCGTCGCCAGCAGGAAGAGGACCTTGACCGCATCATACAGGAAGAAATCGACCGACTCTCCGAGGCGGGAGCCTGGGGTCAGCTTTATCAGGTTGAAGGTGAAGTAATCAACGACGGCTTTCCACACGGAGAACGCGCCCCTTCCTGACCGGCCCGCCTACGGGCGGAGCAGCTTGGCCAGCTCGGCCCGGTTGGGGACCCGACCGGCGACGAGGACCTTGCCGTCGACGACCAGAGCCGGGGTTTGCATGACGCCGTACTTCATGATCTCGGCCGGCTCATGGACATGCCCGACTTCGGCGCCAAGTCCCAGGTCCCGCAGAGCCTCTTTGGTGAGGCGCTCCAGCTCATTGCAGCGCTGGCAACCGCCCCCGAGAATCTTCACTTCCACTAGCATCGATCTCCTTTCTGTGATTCCCGGCTGCGCTCCTCGCTCAACCGGGCGGCGACCTCGCGCATGGCCGGGATGTCCGCCAGGTCGGCCTTCAGGAAGGCCTCCAGGGCGGCGCGGAAACGGGCCAGCCCCTCCCGGTCGACCGAATAATGTGACCACTGGCCGGCCGGTCGCTCCTTGACCAGCCCGGCCCGCTTGAGCTTGGCCAGGTGGTTGGAGACGGTCGGCTGGGACAGTCCGATCGACGGCACGATCTTGCAGACACAAAGCTCCTCGCGTTCGACCAGCTTGAAGATCTTCAAGCGAGTGCCGTCGGCCAGGGCCTTCAGTTGTTCCAAGAGTTCGTCCACGATGGTCACCCCTAAATCGACTAATAGCTATTTGCCTATGACCATTCTATGTCTCAGCGGGCCGGAGTGTCAATGGCGAGGAGACGGTTCGCCCGTTTTTTTCCTTGTTACCTTAGGAACTGTCGTCTTGGGCCGGGTAGAGGGTTTCTTGGACCGATCACGGCGGCGCCGTCGCTAGGGCGACAGGGGGGAGCCTTAAGGGCCTCGGTCCACACATTCGATAATCAGCATGTAAGCATGGACTAATCCAGACATAACCATTAGCCATAATGAGCCACGGGGAGGGGCGACCATGACTCCAGACCGCCTGGCCGAGGTGATGAGGGCGATGTCCGATCCACTCAGGCTCCGCATCCTCGGGTTGGTCAAGCCGGGGGAGCTCTGCGTCGGCGAACTGGTAGCCGCTTTGCACGTCAGCCAGCCTACCGTCTCGCAGCACCTGGCCCGCCTCAAGGCGGCTCGACTGCTGAAGAGCCATCGCCGGGGGCAGCGGGCTTTCTATGAGTTGGACCCCGAGCCCGAGGTGACCAGGCTGGTCGAGGCGGCCCTCGGCGTGGTCGGCCCCCTCGGCAGGGAATGGTCCAGGCTGAAGGTCTTCGCCGCCGATTCGGCCGCCCGACGTCGGCAGCCGCCGCACGACGAGGACTGAGGGGTGCGGCCCGGCGCGGCCCCGGGGACGACAAGAAAACGAGGCAGGCCCGCGGGCCTGCCTTCGGTCGTCAATGGGCGATTGGTCAACGCATCCGGACTTCAGGCCGGGCTGATCCGACCGCCGCCCCTCCGGTGCCGGCTGCGCCGCAGGTAGTACCAGGCGGCCCCGCCGAGGACAAGCAGCGTCCCCGCGAAGATGGTCACGACGCGGACGGCGATGTCGTAGAAGAACTCCTCCGGGAACATGTTGATCATGATCGACGTGTCCGGGTCCAGTTGCCACAGGTTATTGCTGAAGAAGACGTAGTGGAACTGATCCCAGAAGCCGGTGAAGTTGAGGTTGAACAAGACCACCAGGCCGGCAAAGACCACCAGCCACCCCGCGGTCACCCCGACGAAGCTGCGGGCCAGGACGGCCAGGCCGCGTCCGCCGGCCAGGAGCCGGAGGACGAGGGCCAGGGTGGCGGCCAGGGCCAGGGCCCACCACCGCAGGGCGAAGCCCTTCATGAAGAGGACCCTGACATCGACCATGTGCTCCGTCTCGCGCTCGTCGAAGACCAGACGACGCTGACCGTTGACCGTCGCCTCGACCTTCATGTCCGGCCGCTTGCCCCGGGCGTAGTCGAGGAGCACCCCGGTCGCCTTCATCAGATCAGGCTCGGACATGCCGATGGCGGCCGGTCGGTCGTACTTGCGGTATTCGGCTCGATAGAAACCCGGGTTGAAGGCCACCAGTTGAAGGGCCGTGAGCAAGACGACGAGGGTGAGCGACAGGCTTGCCGCCGTGCCCAGGATGGACGCAGGGGCTTTCTTCATGAGGTCGCCTCCATGATCCCGCCTCCATGATCCCGCCGGCGGGCCGGCTATGCTGCTCTAAGCCTTTTCTTCACCGCCAGGCGGATTCCTGTTGCCTATTCTTGCCGGCCCGAGAGGACGGTCGCGGCCAGCAAGACCGTCGCGAACTGAAGATCTCCATCCTCCTTCCGAAGGAGTTCGGCCGGGGCGGCGACGAAGGACCACGTCGGAGGATCATGAACGGGGGGATCGGGGTGCAGGAAAAGGCCGCGGAGAAGAGCTTCTTTCGAGAGGTCTGGGAGGTCGTCGCCCGAGTTCCCGAGGGCAAGGTGGTCAGCTATGGCCAGATCGCCGCCTGGCTCGGCAAACCCCGGGCGGCCAGGATGGTCGGGTGGGCGATGCACAGCGCCCCGCGGGACCTGAGGATCCCCTGCCATCGAGTGGTCAGCCAGTCCGGCCGGCTCGCCCCGGGCTGGGAAACCCAGCGCGACGAGCTCGAGGCCGAGGGCGTGGCGTTCCGGGCGAATGGCTGCGTCGACATGGGCAAGCATGCCTGGGCTGGACGGGGCGGGGCCAGGCGCGGAGGAGCCGGGCGGGGCTCGGCCGGAAGGACTCGGGCCTAGGGCAGAGAATCACACCACATATGCGCCAACCCGACCACCTCAGCCTTGAACGCCCCAACCAACGCCACAACTTCATCTGCCTGCTGTTGGAAGGGACCCTCTTCGCCTGGGGGTCGGCCTTCGCCGATAGCTCGACGGTCCTGCCGGTCTACATCAGCACCCTTACCAAGTCCAGCGTCCTCGTGGGTCTGGCGGCCACCCTGAGGAACGGCGGGTGGTTCCTGCCGCAGTTGTTGGTGGCCAACTTCGCCGCCAGGTACAAGAGAAAGATGCCCATCTCCATCGTGGGGATGGTCATCCACCGGTCGAGCTATCTGCTGATGGCCGCCTGCGTCCTGGGCCTCTCGTTGGGGCATCCCGGCCTGGCCCTGACGTTGTTCCTTTTCTTCCTGACCACGCTGGCCCTCGGCGACGGCATCGGCGGCGTCCCGTACATCGACATCACCGGGAAAGTCATCCCCGACCACCGGCGCGGGCGCCTCTTTGGCTGGATGCAGGCCTCCGCCGGGATCATGGCTTTCCTTTCCGGCTTCGTCATCAGGGCCATCCTCGGCCGTCCGTCCATCCCCTATCCGCAGAACTACGCCCTGATCTTCTTCATCGGCTTCGTCATCACCGTGGGATCACTCGTCATCTTCCTGATGATCAAGGAACCGGCCGGCGAGACCCACGTCGAGCACTCGAACTTCATCGAGTACATCCGGCTCATGCCGCGCTACCTACGGGAGAGCCCGGACTACGCCCGGATGGTCCTGACCCGTCTGGCCTCAAACTCCATCTTCCTGACCTTCCCGTTCTACGCCATCTTCGCCAGGGAGCGGCTGAACTTGCCGGCCGAGACCGTCGGCATCTTCGTCTCCGCGCAGATGGTTGGGTCCGTCCTCGGCAGCCTGGTCATGGGGCACATCGGCGACCGCTTCGGCAACCGCTTCGTCATCCGCTGCGTCTGCGCCCTGGTCCTGCTGCCCCCGCTGGCCGCCTTGGCCGCCTCGCCGGCGGCCGCGGCCGGGCTGAGGACCCTGGCGATGGTCCTGATGTTCCTCCCGTTCGTCCTCATCGGCGCCTACTTCTCGTCCGCCTGGATCGGCTACACCAACTACCTGATTGAGGTCGTGCCGGCCAAGATGCGCCCGGGCTACGCCGGGTTCATCAACACCGTGATGGTCCTGACCAGCCTGCTGGCGATGGTCGGCGGGGTGATCGTGCAGTACCTTGGCTACGAGGCCGCCTTCGTCGTCAACGTGGGGACGGCGGCCATCGCCCTCGCCTTGAGCGCCAGACTGCGGGAGCCGCGAAAGGCCCAGGGGTGACGCCGGGCCGAGCGGCGAGACGGATAGGGGAGGGAAAGAGCCGATGCTGGATGCGATTCGAGCCCTCTACGCCTATAACGAAGACGTCCGCAGGATCCTCTTCGAGACCGTGGCCGGCCTGTCGGAGGAAGAGTACCGGAAGGATCTGGGGACCGGGTTTCGGGCCATCTCCGGGACCCTCTGGCACATGGCCGGAGCTGAGGACTTCTGGATGGGCCGGGTGCTGACCGGCGAAGGCCCGTCGCTTCCCGAGGTCGAGCGGGTGCCGATGCCCGAGGAACTTCGCCGGCTCTGGGCCGGCCTGGCCGAGCGGTCGAAGCGGTACATCGCCGGCCTCAGCGAGGCCGACCTGGGCCGGGAGATCATCTGGCACTGGAGCAACGGCCAAGAGGTGCGGTTTGCCGTCGGCAAGGCCTTGCTGCATCTGACGACCCACGAGATCCACCATCGCGGGCAGGTCGTGGCGATGCTCAGGCTGCTTGGGCACGTGCCGCCGGAAGTGGACTTGATCTAGAGGGCGCGGGGAAAGCAGCGGCGCGGCGCCACGCGGAGCCACGCGGAGCCACGCGGAGGTGCTGAAGGATGGCCAAGAGCCGAACGATGGCCGAGAACCGACGGATGACCGAGAGCCGGGGGCCAACGTTCAACCAGAACGTGGCTGGCGAGTGGGAGAAGCTGTCGACTCCGCTGGTGGCCGACGCCTGCCTGCGGGTCGGCGTGCCCCTGCGAATCGGGCCGCCGGGACTGCGGCCGGTGATGGCGGGAGCCCGCCTCGCCGGACGCGTCCAGCCGGCCGGGCATTACGGCAGCGTGGACGTCTTCCTTGAGGCCATGTCGATGGCCAACCCGGGGGACGTCCTGGTCATCGACAACGGCGGAAGAACCGACGAGGGCTGCATCGGCGATCTCACCGCCCTCGAGACCAAGGCCTGTGGGCTGGGCGGGCTCGTCGTTTGGGGCTGCCACCGGGACACGCCGGAGTTGCGCCAGATCGGCTTCCCGGTCTTCAGCTACGGGACCTGGCCGGCGGGGCCGGTGCGCCTCGATCCGCGGGATGCCGCCGCCCTCAAGACCGCCCACTTCGGGCCCTGGCAGGTGGGCCGCGCCGACGTGGTCTTCGCCGATGAAGACGGGGCCATTTTCGTCCCCGATGGCCGAGCCGTGGAGGTCCTCGGCGCCGCTCATGACATCTACGAGAGAGAGCGACGGCAAGCCGAGCGGATCGTGGCCGGCGAGACTCTTCATCGGCAATTGCGTTTCGAGGAGTTTCTAACGAAAAGATCCTTGGACCCTGCCTGCACACTGCGAAAACACCTTCGCGCGATCGGTGGGGCGATTGAAGAATGACGGCCCTCGGCCGGTCGTCGACCTGCCTTCGATCGGCGCCGCCGTTTGACTTTGATGCGACCCTTTGCTAAGATGAGAATGCTCGGCGAGCGGTGATGACAAAGGTCAGCACGAAGCCGGAGTCAGCATCCGTTTTCCCGCGGCGGGAGACGGCAAAAGACGTGTTCAGTTGACCTTTCGAACCGGCCATGATAAAATTAATCGCTGCTGATGAACACCAGCAGCGCGTGATGAACACCTAAGTGAATTTAATAGACTTCGTCGGGATGGCGGAACTGGCAGACGCGTACGTTTGAGGTGCGTATGGAGAAATCCGTGGGGGTTCAAGTCCCCCTCCCGACACAGATACTTTGCACTGCGAGATCAGGGTAGAAATGGACCCTGATTTCGCGCTTTTCTGGGTCAAATTCCATATTGCGAATGAAGGTCCGAACGAGCTGCTTTCGTTCCGGCCAGGTCGCGGCATCATAGGCTGTCTTGAAGTTCGAAAGGAACTTCTCGACGGCCTCTTCTTCTATCTGCGTGGCGGCGGGAGGGGCCTTGCGAAGCCTGATCAGGTCGTCGTCGATGCCGGCGATCTCGTCACGGAGCTTATGGGTCTCGGGGATGACCACCTCTGGCGGCATGCCGGCCTTGACCGCGTCCAAGAGCCGTTGCAGCTGAAGGACGAGGTCCTGTTTCTTATCAGTGAACCGCTTTATGGACTGGTGATAGTCTTGGGCGGTGGTGTCCATGTTGTTCTTGACCGAGGCGACGATCTCTTTGATTCGCTTGGGGGTCTGATAGCGCTTTTCGAGCTCGCTGAGGACAGAGCGTTCAAGCCACTCCTTGTCGATGATCGTGTGGTAGGCGCAACCCGCCGTCCCTCTGGAGCGGGCGTTGCCACAGACGTACTTGTACCATCGTTCGGCTCCGTTGCGGTAGCCGATCATGTTGCCACCGCAAGCCGTGCAGGTGAAGAAGGGCATTCCTTCAAGGGCGGTGCCGGTGAAGAGATAGGGGCTCACGGAGGCCGGGGCAAAGCGGTAGTTGCGGCGGGCCTTGGCCTTGCGGGCCAGGAGGGGGACCAGTTGGTCCTTGTCGATCAGGGCGGGGTGGGCGTTCTCAACCTCGGTCCATTCCTCGCGAGGGTTGAACCTGACTCCCTTCTCCTTGTGGTTCTCCTTGTTCCAGAAGGCAGTGCCCGCGTATTGTCGAGGCGGTTGTCGCGGAGCATTTCGGCAATGGTGCCAGTCGACCAAGGGCCTTTTCCTGAGGGGCAGGGGATACCCTTCTTGTTAAGGTGGTCCCGGATGGCCTCATAGGACATGGCCTTTTCGAGGTAGAGGTCGACGACTATCATTTTGGTCTTGCCCCGGTTCCGTAGACAGGTTTCGACTTGGTTTTCCTTACGCTGCCTTCTCTGCTCGAACCCGATCTTCATATTCCGTAGGGGACGAGTAGCCGAGACTGGAATGTAGCCGCTGACGGTTGTAGAAGACCTCGATCCATTCGAAGATGGCCTGCGTAGCCTGAGCCCGCGTCCGCCAGGTCCGCCCCTCAATCAGCTCCGCCTTGAGTGTTGCGAAGAAGCTTTCCGCCACTGCGTTGTCGAGGCATTCGCCCTTCCGGCTCATCGAGGCGGTGATGCCGGCGCCGGCCAGGGCCGCCTGGTAGACCGCCGAGGTATACTGGCAGCCGCGGTCGGTGTGGTGCACTAGTTTGCCCGGCCGAGGGCGTCGACGCCGGACGGCCATGTTCAGGGCGTTCAGAGCGAGTTCCGTCCGCAGGTGGTCGGCCATCGACCAGCCCACGACGCGCCGCGCGTAGCAGTCCAGGAGCGTCGCCAGGTACAGCCAGCCCTCCTGGGTCGGTACATAGGTGATATCCCCAAACCAGAGCCGGTTCGGAGCCTCGGCCACGAAGTTCTGGGCCAGCAGGTTGGGGGCGACCGGTGAGCTGGGGTCAACGACCGTTGTCCGCACCCGGCGCCGCGGCCGGCGGACGCCGGCAAGGCCGTTTGCTCGCATCAGCCGGGCGACACGCTTCCGCGAGGTGGCCACGCCTTCCGCGGCAAGCTTGGCTCGCACCCTGGGCGCTCCATAGGTCCCCCGGCTGGCCCGGTGGATGGAGTGGATGCAATCCGTCAGGGTTCTGTCCTTCTGGGCCCTCTGTGAGGGGCCGCGATGCCGCCAGGCGTAGTACCCAGCCCGTGAGACCATCAACACACGGCACATGAGCGAAACCGCGTGATTCGCCTTCTCCACCTCGATGAACCGATACCGGCTCACCGGGTCTCGCGCTCCTTCGCGAAGAAGGCCGCGGCTTTCTTTAGGATCTCGCGCTCCTCGCGCAGTACCCTGTTCTCCCGCCGCAGCCGCTGCAGTTCGGCCTTCTCGTCGCTGGTCAGATCGCCCGGCCGGCCACGGCCGGCATCGGCTTCCGCCTGGCGCACCCAGCGACGCAGCCCTTCCCCGGAGACCCCCAGTTCCCTCGCAACCTCGAGGATCGACTTGCCGCTCATCCGTACCAGCTCAACAGCCTGGGCCCGGAACTCGGCGGGATACGGGGGATGGTTTCTCGGCATTGACCCCACCCTCTCTGGACTTCTCTACACCCCAAGTGTAGGGTTGTCCACGAAAACGGGTCAAGCCCATCTTGGCGATGGGGGCCGTCTTGGGGTCGAGCTCCCAGATGGTCTCTATGATGGGCTTACCTTTAGAGTCCTGGCCCCGGTTTACCCTGACGGCGCGGTAGCCGTAGGGCGTCCGTCCTCCGTTCTTGTAGCACCAGCCGGTCTCGGGGTCGCGGGCCTTGATGTTGCCTTGCATGCCTCTGACAGTATGGAAGGCTATCTCTCGGCTGGCGGCCTCGTTCTTGGTCTCCATGATGCCGTTAAGCCAGACACCTTGGACGGAATTGGGGTCGACGACTGGCTCACTAACGGCGATCAACTGGACGCCATGCTCTTGGAGCATGAATGTGACCGTGGAAGCGTGGCGGCGGGTCCTGGCGAAGCGGCTTGAGTCATCGACTAGGATGAACTTGGGGCGCTTCTGGATAGCCTCGTTCAGCATCCGGTCAAAGCCGGGCCGGTCCTCGTCGTTGTAGGCGGAAGAGGAGTCCTGGAAGTGCTCCAAAATCTGAATCCGGTTCTCGCGGGCGTACTGACGCGGGCATAGGCGAAAGCCGTAGTCACGGCGGCCACCACCTTTCGCGGTGGACATTCGATACTGGGCCAATTTTCCCTCATTGACAGAATATGGATAGGCGGTGTATGCTCTGAGCAGAAGATTGAGAAGGGGAGTGTGTTTACTACATTAACCCTGCGTAGAGCCGGGGGGGCTCTGGGTGGGTAAGCAAAGGACTCAGGAAACAAAACCTGTTCACAGCGATCCGACGGGGGGCATGCTTGGGTATGCCCTCCGTTTTGATTCTCCGCCGGGCAGCTGTGAAGAGGGACGGCATGCTCTCGCCGCAGGGCTCAAGGCACCGACGGAGTTCGGCTACAAGGTCATGCTCCAGGAGGCGGAAGAGCTCTTCATAACGGGATATGAAGTCCACCGGGGCAACCCCCAGGATGCCTCGCTGTTACCGGCCGCGGTGGACCGGCACAAGAGGGTCTTCGGCCATGCACCTGAACGGCTGGCGGCAGACCGCGGCTTCGGCACCCCTACCAATGACCGGCTGCTCAGCGAGAGTGGGGTGAAGCGCATATCGCTCCCCCGCTCCGGAAAACTCTCACCGACCCGACAAGCCTATCAAAGGCAACGATGGTTCCGCAATCTGCAGCGCTGGCGGGCTGGAGGCGAGGGGACCATCAGCCTGCTCAAACGCAAGTATGGCCTGCGCCGATCGAGGCTACGTGGCCATCGCGGGGTGCGGTGCTGGGTGGCCGGGGCCATTTGGGCTCACAACCTGAACCGCCTGGCGACCATGGGATAGAGCTGAGGACAGGGTAGGAGAAGAACAGCCATTCAGCCAGTCGGCCTTCGAGTCCTTGCTTGCAGAGGACTGGATGAACCATATTTCAGCGGAATCTAGGTAAGCCCAGTAGTCGCGCGGAGTCTTTGCCACTACGACTGTCTCCTTGCTGCCGTGACTGGCATTGGCCCTGATGTGAGTGGAGTCGGTCACAACGGCTTCGCCCTGGACCAATCCCGCAGCTTTGCACTGCTCAACGATCTCCTCGAAGAAGGCCAGGAAGAGGTCCGTGCCGGCGAAGCGTTCATTGCGGTTCCGGGACAGCGTGGAGTGATCCGGGATCCGGTCGTCGACCTGAAGATCGAGGAACCAGCGATAGGCCAGGTTCAACTTGATCTCCTGCTCCAAGCGGCGTTCGGACGGGATCCCGTACAGATAACCGATCAGCCACATCTTGACCAGCCTGATCGGATCAATCGACGGGCGACCCTTGTCACTGTAAAGATGGCGAACTCTGTCCCGGACGAACTTGAAGTCAACCTTCTCTTTGATCAGGCGGAGCATGTGGTCCTCTGGTATATAATCGTCCAGGTTTATGCACAGCAGCCTTGGCTGTGTCTGATCCTGCTCGTCAACCACGCGAGACCACCCTTTCGTGCCATCCCTACTGGATAAATTCGGCATGACACAGCTCAAACCCTTGGGCCACAACGGAAAAACCCCGGTCGACTAGCGATAGTCGATCGGGGTTTCTCAACAGGTCCCAGGTGGCCCGGGCACTTCACTTGATTAGTACAAGAGTAATGGAGTCATCGGCTAACGACCAGTGTCATCCTTACGTGCCAGGAGGTGGAAGGAAAACGGTCAAGTTAGGGCGAAAGCTAAAGGCAAAAACAAAACAGGCCGATACCTCTATAGAGGTTCCGAGCAGTTAGGGGGGGGCCGGAAATGAACCTTGTTCTGAAGAAGATCAAAGCAAAGGCTCACCTAGATGAGAGTTTGGATATGGACAACAAGGAAGCGTTGGGGCGAGTTTTCGCCGAGCTGAGCCCAGCGTTTTCTTCTGTTGAACGACTGTTCGGGTCAGTCATGTATTTTAGTGACCTCGAGTTCTTAGCCATCGATTCAGATAGCATTGAGCTCTCTGCCCGTAACCCCAAGGGTTGTGAAGTCTACACCCAGCGTCTATTGGATCTGCAAGGCCACATACTGGCAGCATTCGGAAGGCCGGAGGGGGCTAAGAGGTTCGCAATCGAGCACAGCTATAAGCTGACGCTAGGCGTGCAACCAGAGCTTTCTAAGGCCATCAGCGCCAATCAGGACGAAGATGTGAAGCTAGAACCGCAATTGATGGGCGGACATTTCACCCACCAATCTAGGAACGTAGGGGTTGTCTTGGCAGAGTCCGGAGATGATGGCTACGATGTGGCTACTTTTGCCAATATTCCGGCCAACGATATAACCCAGGTCTTCCCAGTCCTCGATTCTGCTGCGTTATCCTTGGCTCGTTTCCTGGCTCGTAGCCACGGCTTGGAGGTTGATGGAGTGTGAGCCAGGTTCTGCCAGCAGCTGATTGGCCCGAAAGGTCTGACCAGAGGGCCGTCCTAGGTTCTTCTCTAGCCAGCGAGTACATAGAATTGTTCCGCAGGATGGTCCTAAATGGTCCCGAGGGAAAGCGGTCCAGACTAGCGCCTGAATTCGTAAGGGAGTTCGTTGTTCGTTTTTTTGGCCGTGCGGCTAACTGGAGAACGCCTTTTACCGGGGAATGGCAGGATAGTAAAAAACAGGCATATTCCATAGCGGATAGTAGCACCCTAAGTCTTGCCTTAAGTGCTCTGCTAGAACGTGGAGGGCAGACGGTGGGGGAAAACGTAGACACGGTCCTGCTTTACGAAGATGCTCGGGAGCTTTTTTCTGGAATCGACCAAGTCATTGCAGTGCACGCACTTCAATGTGCAAGTAGCGTGTCTTTTTACGTTTTAGTCAATATGCCGACATGCGATGTCGAGGTGATAGATCAGGTATATGATGTCGACTTTCAATTAAGGACTAAATATCCGGAGATTGATATTGATCTGAAACTTGTTCCCTGTCCTCTTGCTGATAAGAGCCATGTGGTTCCTGAAAATGCTACTGCAATACTCCAGAGGTGAGTGTTGTGTCAGACAAAGGAGACCACCTCACTCAGGCCGAACACAATGAAGCACTGGCTAGCGAACTGACGGCCGTTGCACCCATGAAGTATAAAGACTGGGCAGTGACGGTTTGTTTTTATGCCGCGTTGCACTACGTAGAAGCTGCAGTTTTCCCAAGACATTGTGATAAGGAGGCCGCCGCTGCCAAGAAGGGCAAGCATACTTACAGGGTTGGGGTTGTTGAGAAGAAATGGGGCAAGCCGGCGGGAAAGCTGTATTTTAGGATGAGGATGGCGTCGGAAACAGCAAGATATCTTTCTAATGGCGGTACTCCCGGTGGAAGCTTCTTGAGCGATGCAGCCACCTTACGTTTTTTGAACCAAGATCTTAAGGATCTGAAGGCGTTCTTGCATGTCTAGTGCGGGATAGCCCAATACATTACCAACCCGCATTCAGTAGTGCACAGTCCCCGTGTCCCCCTCCCGACACTAAAGAGCCCAGCTAGACATGCAAATGTTGGCTGGGCTTTTTGCCTGTACTTATGGTAGAAATGGTTTCGTGGCTTTAGCCCGAGTTCGACAGTCACTAGGTAAAAGAATGGCGCAACTGGGCGCCAGAGAAGGGTTTCCACGATTGGGTCTTTTGGGGCGTGTATCTATGTGTCCGGGTCCGGCTTTTTCGCACCGGTTGCAGTGATACCAAGGATCCG
>DASXUT010000124.1 GCA_036504675.1 Bacillota bacterium
CCGTGGCCACCGAGGAGAAGGCGAAGATCGGCGAGATCTGTTCAGGGGACAGCCTGAACTTGAGGTTGAAGAACAGCTGGAAGAAGGTGACCATGGCCCCGGCGCCCAGGGCCACCATGGCTTCGGGGGCCAGGAGCTTCAGGAAGAGGCGTAGCTCGGCGGCGTTTTTCGGCAGCGGGTTGGCGCGGTTGGCCGGGCGATTGGCCGCCGGCGCCCCCCCATCCCCGCGTGGGCCGAGCTTGACCCCCAGGAGGGGCAGCAGGGCCAGGAGGTCGAAGAGGAACATGACCAAGAGGGCCGCCCGCAGGGGAATGACGTCCATCGACGTGCCCCCGGAATAGGTGGCCACGGCCTTGGGGATGACCCCGCCCAGCAGGCTGCCGATGAACCCGGTCCCCATCATCAAGGCCGACTGGAGGGAGAAGAGGAAGACCCGCTCCCCGGGCTTGGTGATGGACATCAGCAAGGGGGCGCCGATGACCCAGGCGGTCGAGCCGGCCACCCCGTTCACCAGAGCGAAGAGCAGCAGCGGTAGCTTGGCCGCGGAGAGGGCGGTGCCGAGGGCGGTCAGGCTGCTGAGGGCCGTCCCGATGGTCAGGAAGGGCAGATAGCCCCGACGGTCGGCGAGGAAACCTATGGGCAATCCGAGGAGCATGACGACGAACGACGGCAGCCCGTTGAGGAGGCCAATGAAATCCTGTCGATAGCCCAGGGAATGCAGATAGAGATTGAGGTCGAGGTTGTTGATGCTCCAGCTGATGCTGCTCAGGATGGTGAAGAGGAGGAATCGCTTGGCGTTCGGACCCATGGTCCGGATGGCCTTCAGGTAGTCGCCGGCGGCGCTCACGCGGACGCTCCAATCGGAACCGAATTGGCTGAATACCAACCCAGTAACTTCGCCCCTCCGGCGGCAATCGCCTCTTGCCACTTCCTGGTTTCCACCGCGCGTTTTCGTTTCCCGCCGAGCGTTTCGCCCTCCCCGGCAGGGTGGCCGGACCGGGGTGTAGAATCCGTCGGTTGAGGCATAAGGAGGCGACCTTAGGCATGGCGAGGATTGTCGAGTATATCCGTCAGACCCTGCCCCAGTTGCAGGCCTTGGACAAGGCCAAGAGCATCGCCCTGATGTCGGTCAGCCCGATCGAGGTCCACGGTCCACACCTCCCGGTGGGCACCGACGTTTACATCTCCGACGAACTCCAGCGACGGTACGCCGCGGAGATCGAGCTGCGCCACCCGGACTTCACCCTGGTGGTCCTGCCCCCTCTCCACGCCGGGGCCGACCCGCTGCCGGTGGGCGGGTCCATCGCGGTGCCGGCGCCGGTCCTCGAGGGCCTGATCGTCGCCTTCGCCGCGGGGCTGGGCGAGCAGGGATTTCGGTATCTCCTGATCTCCGACAACCACGGCGGGCCGCGCCACCAGATGGCCATCGAGGCCGCCGCCCGGACGGCCTGGAAGAAGCACCGCTTCTACGTGATCAACTCCTTCGGCCTCGAGTTCCGGATGATGGTCCAGCATGACCAGGCTCTCCTGACGGCCACCGGGCTGGGGCCCGGCAACATCGGCGACGACCCGGACGTCCACGCCGGGACCAACGAAACCTCCCTGATGCTGGCCACCGACCCCGGCTTGATCGACCCCGGCTACCGGAACGTCCCGCCTTCGGCGCCGACCAAGGGACCCGGTGTGGTGGCCGGCCTGGGCCGCATCCTGCGGGCCCTGGGCGGGCGGGTCATCGGGCGGGACCTCGAACACCTCGACGCCACCCTGGCCTGGACCGGCCAGAAGGGCTTCACCCCGTACATGGGGGCCCCGGCCAAGGCCTCGCGGGAGGCCGGCGAGGCGATGTTCAAGGCCCGGGTCGAGGTGGCCATGGGCCTTCTGGAGCGGGCCCTCAGGGGCGAGGAGCTGAGGATAACCCCGATGCTCTGGGGGCTCAGGATCCTGCGGAAGCTGCCGGGATGAGCGGTGTGCCGGCGGGGGAGACCACGCGATGATCGACAGCCACCTTCACCTCGATCTCATGTCCTACAAGGACGTCGACGACATGCTGGGGGCCGGGATCCACGGGGCCGTCGCCTGCTCCTACGTCTTCCAGCCGAGTTCGTCCGGCACGGTCATCGACCACTACCGGATGCTGGTCGCGGTCTATCGGGCGATGGCCGCGGCCCGGGGATTCACCCTTGGAGTGGCCCTGGGCCTTCACCCCCGGGGGATTCCGCCGGACTGGTCCGCCATCCTCGACGCCCTCCCCGACTGGTTGGCCAGGCCGGGCGTCGTGGCCCTCGGCGAGATCGGCCTGGACTGGGCCGATGGGCGGGAGAAGGAGGTCCTCGAGGCTGAGTTCAAGCTGGCGGCTCAGCTGGACAAGCGGGTCGTCGTCCACCTCCCCGGGACGAACCGGGAGACCGCCGTCGGGGTGGTCCTCGACCTGGCCGAGAAAGCGGGGCTGAACCCGGCCTCGATGGTCGTCGATCACGTCGGACCGGACGTCTTGGGGTCGGTAAAGGCGGCGGGCTGCCGGATCGGCCTGACCGTCAAGCCGGGTCGCCTGAGCCCAGAGGATGTCCTGACCATGCTCCACTCGGGGATCGACCTGTCCGGGGCAATGCTCAATTCAGACGCCGCCAACCTGAAGGCCTCAGACCCGCTGGCCGTCGCCCTGACCGCCGCCCACCTGAGACGGGCCGGGGTCGACGAGACCGTCGTGGCCGCCCTGGCGGGCGGGAACGCTCGGGACTTCTTCGGGCTTAGCCGGGAGGGGTGGCGGTGAGGACGAAGGATAGCGCGGCCGGTGCGGCCGCTGCGGCCGCCAGGATAAGGCGGGACATCGAGGCCTTCGCCGCTTTCGGGGGAAGGGCCGTTGGACCCCACACCCCGTCGACCGGTTGGCCCTGTCCAAGGCCGACCTCCTGGCCAGGGCGCACCTGGAGGGGCTGATGGCCGAGCTCGGGCTGGAAGTGGTGGCCGATCCGGTGGGCAACCTCATCGGAACATGGCCGAGCTCGCGCCATCGCGGGGCCGAGCCCCTGCCCCCGGTGATGATCGGCTCACACCTCGACTCGGTCCCGGCCGGCGGCCGCTTCGACGGGGTGGCCGGTCTCGTCGTCGGTCTCGAAGCCTTGCGGAGCCTGAAAAGACGGGGCTTCGAACCGCCCCGGCCGATCCAACTCGTCGACTTCACCAACGAGGAGGGGGTGCGTTTTTCGCCCGGCCTCTTCGGAAGCCAGGCGATGGTCGGCCGGTACGAGCCGGGACAGCTCAAGGAAATCCGCGACGCCGCGGGGCTCTCCCTCTACGGCCAGCTTGTCGAAGCCGGCTACGAGCCGGACAAGCTGGCGATCGAGGGCGCCAAACGGTCGACCCGCCGGCCCGGAGAGGTGGCGGCCTACTTCGAGGTCCACGTCGAGCAGGGCGGGGTCCTTGAGGCCGGGCGCCTGCCCCTGGGCATCGTCACCGGCATCGCCGGTCCGGCCTATCTGGCCGTGACGGTCGAAGGGCGGGCCGCCCACGCCGGAGCCACCCCGATGGGGATGCGGCGGGACGCCCTGGTGGCGGCCGCCGAGATGGTTCTGGAGGTCGAGCGGACGGGCGCGGCCGACGCCTCCCGGGTGGTGGCCACCGTCGGCCGGATGACCGTCGAGCCCGGGGCGCCGAACGTCATTCCGGGGCGAGTGACGTTCACCGTCGACGTCCGCTCGGTCGAGGCCGCGGCCCGGTCGGAGGCCCTCGGCGCGATCCAGGAACGGCTCCTCAGGGTGGCCGTCGAGCGCCATGTCATCGCGGATGTCGAACAGACCAGTTCCTTCGCCCCGGTGCTCCTGTCGGAGTCCATGGTCGGGTTGCTCCAGCGGGCGGCGGCCAAGGTGGGCGCGCCGTCATGCCGGCTTCCCAGCGGAGCGGCCCACGACGCGATGATCATCGCCGAGGTTGCCCCGGTGGGGATGATCTTTGTCCGCAGCCTGGGCGGCGTCAGCCATTGCCCCGAGGAGGAGACCAGTTGCGAAGACCTGGCTCTGGCGGCCACGGTCCTCGAGGAAGCGATTGCGGAAACGGCGGGCCGATGAAGGCCCGCCGTTGAACACAGGAGCACACCCGTGGGGCTGGGGCGACTCCTGAAAGCGGCCGGCTGGAAAGTCGAGGGAGAGGAGAAACCGGGGGTACCGACGAAAGATTGAAGTCCGGCCCGGCTACGGGTACAAAAGGGAGGGGACCGGTGGTGGACGAGGGTAGCCTCAGGCTCCTTTACTGTATGGTCTGCGAAGACGTGCGCTTCGAGATGAACAACAAGATGAGCCTGATGGGCTGCTTCGACACGATCAGCCTGCGCACTTTCCCCGACAACTTCACCATCACCATCGTCAACAAGTGGTGGGGCCAGGAGGGGCGTTTCCGGACCCAGACCCAGATCGAGACCCCGACCAAGGAACGGGTCAACCTCTTCGACAACACCATCGAAATCCGCGAAGGCGCCAGCGCCGCCGAGGTGATCAAGCGGACTTTTCAGTTCAATAGCCCCGGGACGTACGCCATCAAGGTCCTTCAGGAAGGGCACGAGAAAGCCGACATCCCCCTATTCGTGCGCAAGTACGTGCAGATCTGAGCCGGGCGGAGCCGATCGGTCGGGCGGGAAACCTTTGGCCGACCCCGGCGACGAATCCCCGGCGAGCAACGTAGCCTAGACCTGGGAGTGGTACCCACTTGAACAGGCCTAAGACTTGGCTGGCTTGGGCGGCCGTCGTCCTGCTGGCGGTGGCTTCTTTCGGGTTACCCCTGGCCTGGACGGGGCGGCCCGCGGCGGCGGCCGACATCACGCCGCCCGCGGACATCACGTCGCCCGCGGACATCACGCCGCCCGCCATCGGCCTCAGCGACATCGCCGGCCACTGGGCGGAGCCCAAGATCCTGGACCTGTATGCCCGGGGCATCGTCGTGCCCAAAACGGGCGTGGAATTCCGGCCCAACGACAAGATCACCCGGGCTGAGTTCTGCGGGTTCATCGCCAGGGCCATCGGCCTGCCGACCATGGGCTACGCCGGCCTCTTTGACGACGTTCCCGCGAGTACGCCGGAGGCCGAGGCGATCGAGGCGGCCTTCCGGGCGGACATCGTCAAGGGGACTTCCCCCGGCCGCTTCTCCCCCGGGGACCGGGTGACCCGCGAGCAGATGTCCGTCATGCTGCTCGGGGCATTCCAGTCGGCCAGTCGCATCCCTCCGGAAGCCGGCTGGAAACGTCTTCTTTTCACCGATGCTGAGAGCATCTCCTCGTGGGCGCTGAATGCGGTCAAATTCGCCTTCAACGCCGACATCATAAACGGCAAGACTGACGGGAGATTCGCCCCGGCCGACAGCGCCACCCGGGCCGAAGCCGCGGCGATGGTTTACGGGCTGCTAAAGAGCTACCCCTACATCGCGGCCGACTACCGGACCCCCTCGGTGCCGGTCGTCGCCGGCTCCGTCGTGAGCCTGTCCGTGGCCCCGAGCGACCATAAGGTCGTCTACGCCGGCGGCGGTAAGTGGGGTGGCCTCATCAAGTCGGTGGACGGTGGCAAGACCTGGACCAATCTTTCCTTCTCACCCCCTTCCGCATATGGGCAGGGAGCGGTCGAAGGAATCGTCGTTTCCCCAACTGACGCCGGACTGGTGACCATCACGAGCGATGCCGCGTACGGCTGGCCCGCGGCGGTGCTCCAGAGTATGGACGGTGGGTTGAACTGGGGACCCCTGGTCAGTCACCGGGACGACCTGAGGATCCGCGGTCTGGCCATCTCGGGCAAGCGCTATCAGTCGGCGGGCTATGGCGGACTCAAAGTGGCCAGCGAGGGAAGGAACTGGCATCCGGAGTTCCAGTATCCGTTCGACCCGGCGGCCGATGAACGAGAAGACACCAGACTGGGGAAGCCGCTTGAACGAGCCTTCGGTTACGTGGCCCTGAGCCCCGATGGGGGAATGGGCTTGGCGGCCGCCGATTACGATTTCGGCGCTCCCGTGATGTACTACTCCATAGCCATTGGGGGCGCCAGCGATGAACGCAGCCCCTGGGTCTGGGATAATTTCCTGACCAACGACGTCGTCAACCCCGGCCCCTATTGGCAGGCGTTGGCCTTTCCGCCAAGCCCGGGTTCCACTTTCGTCATCGGGACGGATCTTTACGACCGGTCGACCAGGACCATCATTCGCTCCTTCGTGGACGAGACGGCCATATCCGGGCTGGCCGCCTATCAGCCGGACGAGACCGGCAAGCTCCTCGAGGTCCGGTCGTACTCCTTCAGCGACGACGGCCAGGTGGTCTACGCCCTGGCGATGGCCACTCCCGAGGGTGGGGGGGAGAAGGTTCCGGTCATCCTGAAGTCGGGCGATGGTGGGGGGGCCTGGACAGCCCACCCGGCGGTCATACCGGGGGGCGCTGAGGTGACGGCCATGGCCGTGGCCTTCGGGGCGGGCCCGAGCGGCAGCGACTATGTCTTCCTGGCCGACCGCGGCTCACCGGCCGACCCGGCCCTGCCCGACCACAACCTGGTCGGACACGTCTTCCGGGCTCGGGGCGACGCCGCCGGCGGCTACCCGTTCGAGATGGTCTACGAGAATCGCGGGCCGCAGTAGCGGCCCGTTTGTTTTTTAAGGGAGGTGGGGTCGATGAACCCCACCCCTATCCTGCCAGAAAAGAGCAAAGGTCGCGATAGCCGCGACCTTTGTCAACAGCCACAACCCGCCGGCCGAATCGGTGTGAGGGTTCCTTCAGTTCAGATGCCCGATAGACTTTGGAGTCCTACCTCGGACTATACTGGAAGATGGTGAAGCCGTCCTTCATGTAGCGCATCTCACAATAGATTCCGTTTAGCCCCACCATTTCCATGTTTCCGGCGCTGAGAGTGGGCTGATACTCGTGTGCCTCCCAGTCCTGGTCGATGACGAGTTCATGTCTGCCGACAAGATTCAGACCGCGGTCATAGACCAATAACCAGGTTGAAGTTGTTCCCGGAGCGGCGCTCCGGGCGTGGAGGTACAGATCGCCCTTGCCATCGAGCCCAACGCCCCACACCAGGTCTGACGAAGCGTACCCCAAGTCAATACTCTTGGTAGGCTGGCCGTTCAGATCCCAAGCTTCCAAGGCCAGATTTCCGGAGGGCGTGGTTCTAATCATGTATCGGGGGATCTTTTCATCCGCGGAGGCGTTCCGAGAGGTCAATGTTCGAATAACCCGGCCGTCCAGCCCAAGCACCAACTTGAACGGAGCCTTGTCTGACGCCTCGTCTTCTGGGGGGATGTCCCTGCGAACAACGATCATTTTCGGCTGCGTCGTTCGCTCGAACCAATAGAAGCCGACGAAACCGGGCACCTGTTCGGTTAGGGGTACGGCCTGAAACTTCCCATCCCTAGCGAAGCCAAGATCGCTGCCCCATGTATCGTTCAAATACGAGATGGCGACGACACCACCGGTAACAATGATCTGCTTGACGCCACGAGCGATGCCCTTGGGGAGAGGGGTATTATCCAAGAGGGTACCCTGCGGAGAGAATTTCTTCAGGCTTTCATTGATCGCATCCAGGATGTGGAAGTTCCCCTCTTCGTCTACGAAGAAGGTATTGGGCCCTACGTATCCCTCTCCTTCCACGGGAGCAAGGCCGACCTGGTCAGGGCCGCTTCCCCAGGCCAGCGTAAGCGCGACCACCGGATGCAAGGGTTCGGCCCTGACAACGGACCGTCCAAGCCAGAAGGCCCCACCCAAGCCCAGAGCGGCCACCACAGCTCCCACCAACAATAGCCGGCCGACTAAACTTGGTTGATACCGCGTCATGAGTTTCCGTCCCTCCTTACCTACCTAGGGTCGGTTTCCTACCGGGGTCTCATGGCCCGCCGGCGCCATGGCATTGAAATACGCCACCGGAGGGGGATACTGGAAGTTCGTGTTGTACCAGGACGTTATAGGTTCCTCTTTAACGCCGTTGTTCGTTGAAGACGAGTGGATGATGTAGTACGTATAGGTTCCATCCGCATTGGTTGTCTTGAAGGTGTACACAGTCAAGTGGTTCCAGCTAGTATGGACTTGACCCGCTTTCGTGGACAACCCTACACTTGTGATGTAGGGAAGTCCAGGAAGGGTGGGGTCAATGCCAAGAAGCCATCCCCCGTATCCGGCTGAGTTCCGGTCTCAGGCTGTTGAACTGGTACGGACGAGCGGCAAGTCGATCCTCGAGGTCGCGAGGGAACTGGGGATCTCGGGCGAGGGGCTGCGTCGATGGGTTCGCCAGGCGGAAGCCGACGCCGGCCGTGGCCGGCCGGGCGACCTGACCACCGACGAGAAGGCCGAGCTGCACCGCCTGCGTCGAGAGATCAAGGTGCTGCGCGAGGAGCGCGAGATCCTAAAAAAAGCCGCGACCTTCTTCGCGAAGGAGAGCGAGACCCGGTGAGCCGGTATCGGTTCATCGAGGTGGAGAAGGCGTATCACGCGGTTTCGCTCATGTGCCGTGTCCTGACGGTCTCACGGGCCGGGTACTACGCCTGGCGGCATCGTGGCCCGTCACAGAGGGCACAGAAGGACACGGCCTTGGCGGAGCGCGTCCGCTCTATCCACCGGACGAGTCGAGGGACCTACGGTGCGCCCAGGGTGCGCGCCAAGCTTGCCATGGAAGGCGTGGCCACCTCGCGGAAGCGAGTCGCCCGGCTGATGCGGGTGAGCGGCCTTGCCGGCGTCCGCCCGTGTTTTCTTGATCGCACCTCTGTGCCTTGGCTTGGTTCAGGAAGGATGGCTGCTTCGCCGACCAGAAACCCCTCTCACGGTTCCCACGTCAGCAAAACGGCGGAGGCCACGAGCAATTGCGTGCGACGCTTCCAAGCCGACGCAGCACGACCAGCCCCAGGACGCAGCGGCCTTTCGGGTTTGCGTCCATAAGTTCACACGACATCCGCTACAGCCAAGAGAGCTCCCAGTATGATTGACTGCATACTGAGGTTCTTTTGGAAGCATTCGCGGATAGCCCTCAACTGTCCCCAGTAACGCGGTGTCGCCAAGGCCTATGTAAGTTCAGTGTTGGCGTCAACGGGGTTTCACTTAGAAATTGAATTTGAGCAAGAGGGATCTGGCCCAATCGTGCGCACCGCGCGGACTTGGTTCAAGTCGCTGGACTATGATGTGTTTCGACACCGGAAAGGCCCTGCCAGACCATGGGAGGAGCTGGAAATAGCAGGGGATGCGGTGAAGGATGGCGGGTCAAGGTAAAGAACATGCATACCTGCAGCGGATAGAGGGGTCCTCAACGACTTATGGCTAATTCTGGAGTAGGTCACCTGGGAGGTGCGTACCGTGTTGAGGTCAAGGCCGGTAAAAGGGTTTCTAGCCCTGCTCTGCGCGCTGGCGGTCCTGCTTGTGGCTGCATCGGCTAGGGCATCTTCTCAGATTCGCGTCCTCATAGACGGGCGTGAGTTGACATTGCAGGCTCCGGTAAGTATCATGCAAGGGCATGTGCTGGTGCCGCTTCGGTCCATCAGCGAAGCCCTCGGTGCATCAGTATGCTGGTTTCCGGGCGATACTGGGCCGGGCGAGGTCTGGATTGACACGTTTCCTCGCTTCTTCTCCTCACCTCCGTCCCCAGGGACGCCGGCCGTCTTCCAGAATAGCCGACCAGACTTCCTGGGTGCGGTCGGGGCATCATCGGCCCTGACTCAATACCTGGCCGCTGAGCAAGTTGATTCCCCCTCAGGGAAGGGTTCGGTACTGGTCCGATTCGAACTGCTGGACGTACAGAGCTTGATGCAAACCCCTCCACCCTCTGACCTTACGCAACTTGTGGTGAGAGGCTTCCAATTCGCGGTCCGCATGTACTACGTGCAGCCTACTGAGTCCACCATCGCACCACCTCTCCTGGCATTCCAGGAACTGTATGGTGCAAACCGAACCCCTTTGCGGCTTAGCCCGGTGACGCCAGAATTGAAAGGATCATGGTACGAGGATGTGACGTTCGTCGTGAGCCCAAAGGGCCTGCCGTCGTACCAGAAGACCGATAACAGTGAAACCGTCATCTACGGCGCCGGCGGCTGGGAGGTTGACGCCAAGAGCCGCACCCTCGTGAACAGAGTCGAAATGGATCGCTCGCCCTTCGTTGTCCATGGCTCGTTTGGGCGGTAATCGAACCGGATTGGACTTGACCCGCTTTCGTGGACAACCCTACACTTGTGATGTAGGGAAGTCCAGGAAGGGTGGGGTCAATGCCAAGAAGCCATCCCCCGTATCCCGCTGAGTTCCGGGCCCAGGCTGTTGAGCTGATACGAACGAGCGGCAAGTCGATCATCGAGGTAGCGAGGGAACTGGGGGTCTCCGGGGAAGGGCTGCGTCGGTGGGTGCGCCAGGCGGAGGCGGACGCCGGCCGTGGCCGGCCGGGCGATCTGACCACCGACGAGAAGGCCGAACTGCAGCGACTGCGGCGGGAGAACAGGGTCCTACGTGAAGAGCGTGAGATCCTAAAAAAAGCCGCGACCTTCTTCGTAAAGGAGAGCGAGACCCGGTGAGCCGGTATCGGTTCATCGAGGTGGAGAAGGCGAACCACGCGGTTTCGCTCATGTGCCGGGTGCTGACGGTCTCACGGGCCGGGTATTACGCCTGGCGGAAGCGCGGCCCCTCACAGAGGGCCCAGGGGGACACGGCCTTGGTGGAGCGCATCCGCTCCATCCACCGGGCCAGCCGAGGGACCTACGGGTCGCCCAGGGTGCGCGCCAAGCTTGTCCTGGAAGGCGTGGCCACCTCGCGAAAGCGTGTTGCCCGGCTGGTGCGGGAGAGCGGCCTTGCCGGCGTCCGTCGGCCACGGCGCCGGGTACGGACGACGGTCGTCAACCCCGCCGCGCCGGTCGCCCCCAACCTGGTGGCCCAGAACTTCGTGGCCGAGGCTCCGAATCGGCTCTGGTTTGGGGATATCACCTATGTACGGACCCAGGAGGGCTGGCTGTACCTGGCGACGCTCATGAACTGCTACGCGCGGCGCATCGTGGGCTGGTCGATGGCCGACCGCCTGCGGACGGAACTGGCTCTGAGCGCCCTGGACATGGCCATCCGGCGTCGCCGCCCACGGCCGGGCGAACTGGTCCACCGCACTGACCGCGGCTGCCAGTACACCTCGACGGCCTACCAGGCGGCCCTGACCGGTGCCGGGATCACCGCCTCGATGAGCCGGAAGGGCGAATGCCTCGACAACGCGGTGGCGGAGAGCTTCTTCGCGACGCTCAAGGCAGAGCTGACTGAGGGGCGGACCTGGCGGACCCGGGCCGAGGCAGCCCAAGTCATCTTCGAATGGATCGAGGTTTTCTACAACCGTCAGAGGCTACATTCCGGCCTCGGCTACTTGTCCCCCACGGGATACGAAGAACGGGTTCGAGCTGAGAAGGTAGCGTGAGAAGAACCAAGTCGAAACCTGTCTACGAAACCGGGGCAAGATCAAGTACTGGTCTTCCAGAACAATAGATTGGACTGCTTGAGGCTACTCCACGTTGACTGCGTGACATAGGATGGCATCTTGGACCATACGCCAATGACGTCTGACTCTGGATACGGCATGGCGTACCCCATTTCGCGAAGAACGTTGAGGGCGAATCCAGGGCAGTCCGATCCATACCCCGGTTCCCGCGATACCCCGGATGGGGTATACGGCTGGATCCCGTTCCATGTGCGCGCGTGCCTTATGTAGGCCAACCAATCCGAGTTGAACTTAACCGTGCCGATGCTCACGTATTGTGTGTAGGCGGTGTTGGATTCAGGAACGATCTTAAATAGAAGGTTCCCCTCTGAATCAACTGACTGTTGTTACTGCCACCATCCCAAGACACCGTTTGCCAAACACCGGACGGTACCCAAACATGGGACAAGAGCGTTTTCACCGTTTCCGCATGATAAGTGACCCTCTCTGTGCTTCCGTAGACGCTGGTATAAGTGACGGTTTGGTCGTGAAACTGGTTGACTATGTATACTGAGGCGTATTGAGCTGTGTTAAAAAGAGAGGGTCGTTGTTTGTGTCGACGGGTTGAATGGATTGGGCGTCGGCCCAGATACCGACATGGCCGAGGCTTGGGTCGCTGGTAGAAATAGCCAAACCGCCACAACTAATGCCGCTATTAACAGCAAGCGCTTCACCCAACATTCCTCCTTTTAAAGACAGAATCTAATAGCAATTCAGATGTTACACAAGAAATACGAAAGTCCTATCAGGAATAGACAATTAAGAAAGGAAAACCCATCTACGGGATTCGTAAGTTGTCGACAACAGCCGACGAGGCTAAACCCCCTGATATGGAAGGGCCATGTCAAGCCCCTCGCTATCATCGTTGACCCGCCGGTAGTCGCCCGTCTCGATGGCCCTGGCCTTATCTTCGGACGGGGACACCCAGGCGTAGACCAAGATGACGACGAGGGCCGCGGCCATGATGATCTGGAGGGTCAGGCTGGACAGTGCTTCGCTGATCAGACCGGAGGTCGTCGAGAGGAGCATGTTCCGCTTCCAGTCACCGCGTCGGGACTTGCCCCGTCCGGCCACGACAGCCCCCACAGCGGCGGGAAGAGGACCGCGAAGGCAACGCCGAACAGCACCACCGGCAGGCCGGTAGCCAACCAGAAACCGGTCGACAGGGAAATGCCCCCGAGCACCTCGCCGACGGCCCGCCTCGCCGGATCATCTTGGAAGACTAACATTTGACCTTTCTCCTTTCACCTCGGTCTCGCGGAGGAAGACCTCTTCGATGGACTGGCCGAAGACCCTGGCGATCTTGTAAGCCAGGGTGATTGATGGGTTGTAGCGGCCGGACTCGATCGAGATGATCGTCTGGCGCGAGACGTCGACCTTGTCGGCCAAGTCCTCCTGGGTCAACCCGTGCCGCGGTTCGGGCGGTCCTGCCGCGGAAATTCCACGAGTAGGCCAGCAGGAGCAGGAATGGTATCGAGGCCAGTCGGTCAGGACGACCGTCCGTCTCCCGGGAGAGAGGCGGGTGGAGGCCGTCCGTGCGACCCTGGACCTGGCCGGGAAAACGGGGCTGCCGCCGGCCTCGATGGTCATCGACCACGTCGGTGAGGACGTGGAGGTCCGTTTGTCTTTGGGGGGAGGTGGGGGCGACGAACCCCCTACGGATGATCATCGAGGCGGTTCGCGGCGTCGGCCTGACCAACGCCCTGGCCGCCCCGAAATACGATTGGGTCAAGAGCCGACTGGAGCGGACGGGCGAGGGAGACCGAACCCGCCGAGGCCGAACCGGCACAGCTGCCGAGGAGACCACCCCCGGCCGACCGCTGTCCATCGAGCCGCGCAAGCGGGGGGCGCGCCTGGTCTTCGAGCACGCCGCCCTTGACATCAGCGTCCTTGCCCCGGACCTCTTCAGACTGTCCTGGGAACCGCGGTCGGACACGACCAGTGGGGCCGCGCCCGCCGCCGCGGCTACACCGCCGCTGCCCTACGCCCTGGCCAGGGACGACCGCGACTGGCCGGCGGCGACCTTCGCCGTCGAGGCCGATGAGGGTTCCTGGCGAGTGGGCACCGACCAGGCGGCCATCCGCGTCGACCGGCCGAGCGGTGTGGTCGAGTTGCTCGACCCCAGTGGCCGAGTGCTCCGTCGGGAGCAACCGCCGCGCTGGTCCGGGGCGGTCGTGACCCATCAGTGTGGGCTTCACCCCGGGGCGAGGCTCTATGGTCTCGGCGAGAAGGCGGCCCCGTTGGACCTGAGGGGCGGCGCCTATCGGCTCTGGAACCGCGACCCGGGAGGAGCCTATGGGCCCGGGAAGGACCCTATCTACATGGGCATCCCGGTCTACACGGCCCTCCATTCAGCCGGGGCCTACCTCGTCTTCTATGAGAACCACTGGCCGGCGGTCTTCGACCTCGGCCGCACCCAGCCTGACCTGGCCGACCACGCCTTCGAGGGCGGCGCCCTGGTCCACTACCTGATCCCCGGGCCCGCCGCGCGGGCCATCGAGCGGTACACCGAGTTGACCGGCAGGGCCCCCCTGCCGCCCCTCTGGGCCCTCGGCTACCACCAGTCCCGCTGGTCCTACTATCCGGCCGAGCGGGTCCGCCGCCTGGCCGCCGACTTCGAGCGATACGACGTTCCGGTGGACGCCATTCATCTGGACATCGACTACATGGATGGGTTCCGGGTCTTCACCTGGGACCACCGCCGCTTCCCTGACCTGCCCGGCCTGGCCGAGGAGCTGAGGGGGAAGGGCATCAACCTGGTGGCCATCCTCGACCCAGGAGTCAAGCGTGATCCGGGCTACGAGGTCTACCGTCAAGGTTTGGCCGGCGGCCGGTTCATCCGCCGACCGAGTGGCGCCGACCGCGCCGATGCCCCCGTCCTCGCCCCGGTCTGGCCGGGCTGGTGCGCCTTCCCCGACTTCACCGACCCCGCCGTCCGCGAATGGTGGGGCGAGCACTACCCGACCCTTCTCGAGGCCGGGATCGCCGGCTTCTGGCACGACATGAACGAGCCGGCGACCTTCGTCGCTGTTGGCGACCCGACCCTGCCGCACAGCGCCAGACACTCCATGGAGGGCCGGGGCGGGACTCATCGCGAGGCCCATAACGTCTATGGGTTGCTGATGAACCGGGCCGGCCACGAGGCTCTGCGCAAGCACCGGCCCGGCCGCCGCCCGTTCATCCTGAGCCGCTCCGGCTGGGCCGGGGTTCAGCGGTATGCCTGGAACTGGACGGGGGACGTGACCAGCAACTGGGCCTCGCTGCGGCAGGTGGTGGCCACGGTTATCGGGCTCGGCCTCAGTGGCCAGCCCTTCGCGGGCAGCGACATCGGGGGATTCAGCGGGGCGACCACGCCGGAACTCTTCACCCGCTGGTTGCAGTTGGGCGTCTTCCTGCCGCTGTGCCGGGCCCACACCGCCAAGACCACCGCCGACCAGGAGCCGTGGTCTTTCGGGGAGCCCTACCTGTCCATCAACCGCGAGTTCATCAGACTCCGCTATTCGCTGTTGCCCTACCTCTACACGGCGGCCTGGCAGGCCCACGAACGCGGGTGGCCGATGGTGAGACCGGTCTTCTGGGGGATGAGCGCCGGCTCGGCAGAACGGGCGGCAGCCGCCGGAGTCTCCGCGGCGGCCGCCGGAACCACCACCGCCGCCGAGGACCTGCTGGCGGTGGACGACGCCTTTCTCCTCGGCGACCATCTCCTGGTCGCTCCGGTGCTCGACCAGGGGGCGAGGAGCCGGGACGTCGTCCTTCCTCCCGGCGGCTGGTACGATTGGTGGGAGGGAAAGCTCGTCTCGGGGCCGGGGCAAGGGGCGCCGGGGCAAGGGCCGGCGCGGGTCGCGGTCGAGGCTCCCCTCGAGCGGATGCCGCTTTTCGTCCGGGCCGGGGCGGTCATTCCGGCCGAGCCGCCCGCCCGCAACACGGCCGCCCGCCGCCTGGATCAACTTGACCTGCACGTCTGGGTCCCGGCCGGTGGTGACCAGGTGGCCTCGTTCCTCTACGCCGATGCCGGCGACGGCTACGGACCCTCGCGCCTTGACCGCTTCGTCGTCGCCCGCGAACCCGGCCGGGTG